>JAPOXY010000055.1 GCA_026706845.1 Gemmatimonadota bacterium | reverse complement strand
ATGACCCTACAGTTGTTGATTTTTATCGCTGCAATGATTTATCTGTGTTGGGTATCCGTTCGGTATTGGAAACGTCGCAATCGCAAAGATGGTCCGTTTATTGAAGTGGTTGAAGATAAGCCCGTGAATAAGCCGTATAGACAGAGACGTGTGCAAAAGAAAAAAGAATCCGATGCCGACCGCGAGTGGCGCAAGCGCGTGCAGGACGAAATTGAAGATATGACAAAATAAAGTCGCGGGTCGAAAGCCATTTGTTCACGACAAGCGCGGTTTCTTGACGCACTATAAGAAAAAACCCCCATCCAATTAAGATGGGGTTTTTATTTGTACTTGCACTTAAGCGATTTGCGTGCTACGTTACTCGTGAGCGAGCAACTCTTTGAATTGGGATATTGGATATGCGCGAATATTTGATTATTGATGGACATCTCGATATGGCGTTTAATGCGCTGTTTTACCGCCGGGATCTCACGCAGTCTGTATATGTGTTGCGCGAGCGAGAAGACAGTATGGTGGGGGGATTATCGACGCATCCGGATTCGCTGGAGCAACGCCTGGGGCCGCAGCCCAAACGGTTTACGCCAACTGTTTGTCTGCCCGAGATGCGAAAAGGGCGCGTGGGGATTATGCTTTCTACTATTATGTGTCGCGTGCAAAATCCACAGGATAATACGCACAATGCGGTGCGCACACAGGATGTGGCTTATGCGAGAGGCCAATCTCATCTGGCGTATTATCGGGCGCTGGAACGGTGTGGAGAAATTCGGTTTATCAAGTCTGTTGCAGATCTCAATGCCTGTGTTACAGACTGGGAGAACCCATCGGATGATACGCCCGTGGGGCTTATTTTGTCGATGGAAAGTGCCGATCCGATTCTGGGCCCCGATCAGGTGGGCGAATGGTATGAAGCGGGACTGCGCTCTGTATCTTTGACTCATTTTGGCGCCAATACGTATGGGCATGGCACGGGTACGGTGGGTGGGCTATATCCACCGGCTTACGCGCTGATGGATGCGCTGGCTGAGACCGATATTGCGCTGGATTTGACGCATGCGGCAGACCTGACCTTCTGGCATATTCTCGATTATTGGAAGGGGCCAGTGCATGCCAGCCATTGCAATTGTCGCGCTTTGGTGCCGGGGCAGCGGCATTTGTCGGACGATATGATCCGCGCGATTACAGACCGGGGGGGCGTAATCGGGATGGTTTTTGCCGAGCAGATGTTGTCTCCGGCATGGAATTGGGACGATCCGAGTACGCATTATACCACGGCAACCCGACCGATGAAGGCGGTACTCGAACACATCGATCATATTTGCGAACTGACGGGCAGCACAGATCATGTGGCTTATGGCACGGATCTGGATGGTGGATTTGGTCTGGAGCTTTCGCCCACAGATTATCATACGATTGACGATTTGCAGCGCTTTCTACATCTTATGCGCGATCACGGCTATGGGGAAGACGATGTGAGGGGTTTTGCGCATGGGAATTTGGTTCGATTTTTTACCACGACCTGGGGATGACATGTCCGATCAAACTTACTTTATTGTCGATAGCCACTTGGACCTCGCCTTTTGCGCCATTCAGGTCAATCGCGACCTCACGCAACCCGCGGCAACCGTGCGGGTACACGATTCGGAACTGACTACGCGCAGTTTTGGGTCGTGTACAACCACGTTTCCCGAGTTGCACAAGGGGCGTGTGGGGATTGTGTTTGGCACAGTGATGTCGCGTATTGATACCAATGATCGCTGGACGCGCACGGGGATGTGGGATCAGACGCAGTGTTACGGTGTCGGGAGGGGGCATTACGCCTTTTATAAGGCGATGGAGCGACGGGGGATTATCCGACAGATTCTCACGGTTGAGGATCTGGACGCGTGCGTTGCGGCGTGGGCGCAGCCTTCGGCAGATACTCCCATCGGGTTGGTGCTGGCGATGGAAAGTGCCGATCCGATTCTCGATCCCGATCAGGTGTCCGAATGGCGCGATTTGGGCTTGAAAATGGTGAGTATTTCGCATTATGGGGTGAGTTCTTATTGCCACGGAACAGGAACAGAAGGCGGATTGCTGGATCGGGGCAGGCCATTGCTCGACGCGCTCAAAGCCGCGGGAATTATTGTGGATATGACACATACGACCGATCAGGCTTTCTGGGAAATTCTCGATTATTACGATGGTCCGGTGGCTGCAAGCCATCACAATTGTCGGGCACTGACGCCGGGGCAAAGACAGTTGACAGATGATATGATCCGCGCAATTGTAGAACGCGGCGGGGTTATTGGCGCGGCTTTTGATGCGTGGATGCTCGATCCAGAGTGGAAGCGGGGGGTGCCGTGTTATGAGCAGACCACAAAGGCGACGCTCGAGACAGTAGTTGATCACATCGATCATGTATGTCAGCTTGCTGGCAATGCCAATCATTCGGGCATTGGGACGGATCTGGATGGGGGGTATGGTCAGGAACAGTCGCCGCGAGATTTAAATACAATTGCCGATTTGCAAAATCTGGTGTCCATTTTTGAACGGCGCGGATATTCACAAGAAGATATTCAAAAGGTGTTGTCGGGGAATTGGGTGCGGTTGTTGAAGTCGGTGTGGGAAAGGTGAGAGGATATAAATATGTCAGAGCGACCAAATTTGTTGTTGATTACAACAGATCAACAGCGCGGAGATTGCCTCGGGTGTGATGGGCATCCGGCGCTGGAGACGCCGTATCTCGATGAATTGGCCGAGCGAGGGGCGCATTTCCCCCACGCATATACATCGGTGCCGTCGTGTACGCCTGCACGCGCGGGGATTATCACGGGGATGGATCAATGGAATCACGGGCGGTTGACAATGACGGGGAGTAATCCACTGGAATATCCGGCGACATTGCCGGGAGAACTGGCCGCGGCGGGGTATCACACGCAGGCTGTAGGCAAGATGCACCACGCCCCGCAGCGCAGGCTATATGGTTTTCACCACATGGTGCTGGATGAAAGTGGGCGGCGGATGGGAAACTTTATCAGTGATTATCATTTGTTTTTCGAGCAGCACAAGGAAGGTGCTTACGGGTATCGGGATCACAGTATCGATTGGAATTCATGGATGGCGCGGCCCAGCCATTTGTCCGAGCATTTGCATCCGACGCACTGGACGGCGAGCGAGGGGATTAAATTTTTGCAGCAACGCGATCCGACCAAACCGTTTTTTATGTGGCTTTCATTTGCGCGTCCCCATTCGCCTTATGATGCGCCCCAGGCGTATTGGGATATGTATATCAACAATGACAATATCCCCAAAGCCGCTGTGGGAGACTGGGCCGCTGAGTTTGACAAAAAAATTGCAGATGTCAATGCTCCGCGTTCGCACCGTTCCGATGCCGAAACGCACAGGGGACGCGCGGGATATTACGGCAATATCACGTTTATCGATCACCAGATTGGGCGCGTGCTGTACGAGTTGCGCCATCGGGACCCACAAGCATACAGCAATACCCTGATTATTTTTACGTCTGATCACGGCGATATGATGGGCGACCATCATCACTGGCGAAAGACCTACGCGTACGAAGGGTCTGCGCGCATTCCGTTTATTGTGAAATATCCCGATACATGGCGAGATGTGGCGCGAGGGATGAAGTATGATCATCCGGTGGAGTTGCGCGATGTGATGCCCACATTGCTCGATGCTGCCGGAGTCGATATACCAGCATCTGTGGATGGGCGGTCTCTTCTGGATATTGCGCGAGGAGATGACGAGGGATGGCGTGCGTTTGTGCAGGGCGAACATACGACGTGTTATACAAGAGAACACGGCATGCAATATGTGACCGATGGGCACGAGAAGTATATCTGGTTTCATCATACGGGAGAAGAACAATTTTTTAATCTGGATGACGATCCATTGGAATGTTGCGAGTTGTCCAAAGACCCGGCGTATGAAACGCGCATTGCGATGTGGCGCAGACGATTGGCAGAGGTGAATGAAAATCGGGGCGATCCGAGAGGGCAAAATGGAGAACTCGTGCCGCAGCCCGATGGCGCGCTGAGTCTGTCGCCAAATTATCAGAAATGGAAAGAAGCCGCACAATAAAATGCGAGGATGCTATGGCCCAAAAATACTGGCTTGTAAAGTGCGAGTACGATGTGTGCTCTTTTGAAGAATTGAGCAATCGGCCCAGTGGGATTGGGTACTGGCGAGGGGTGCGCAATTATCAGGCGCGCAATTTTATCCGCGACGAAATGCAAAAAGGCGATCAGGCACTGTTCTATCAGTCAAATTGTAAAGATCCCGGTGTTGCTGGTATTGCGAATATTGTGCGTGCGGGATATCCCGATCCCTCTCAATTCGATGCGCGTCATGAGTATTACGATGAAAAGGCCTCGAAAGGAGATCCGCGCTGGTTTTCTTTTGATGTGCAGTGGTCAAAGGCATTTGAGCCTTATGTCAGCCTGCAAGACCTCAAGAATAATCCCAGGCTCAAAGATATGAAGGTGGTTCAGCGCGGGCAGCGGTTGTCAATTCAGCCGGTGACAAAGGAGGAGTTTGAGATTGTGTGCGAGATGGGGGGGCATCTGGCGAGATGAGAAGGCCAAAGTATAAAAAATGAAATTCTTCAAAGACAATTCGTTGCAGAGAAAAGGTACATCATGCCGCGTAAAAATAGGGTTCTCAGCATAGGCGATACTGCCCCCTTAGGATCCTCGACGACCTGTCCCCGCTCCACCAGTTGACGGACGAGGTGGCGGCGTC
>JAPOXY010000054.1 GCA_026706845.1 Gemmatimonadota bacterium | reverse complement strand
CACAGGCCCAACAGCAAAATCAGCAGGGGGTGCTTCACGGCACTCATCCTCACGGGAGTTCATCGTCGTAAATCACCCTTTCGAGAAACAAGCCCTGGGCAGGAGCGGATTCTCCGGCACTTTGGCGGTTGCGAGCACAGAGAATATCGCGCATAGATTCGGCTGGGCGCGCCCCTCGACCCATTTCTACGAGGGTGCCAACGATACTGCGCACCATTGCGCGTAAAAAGCGATCACCGGAAATATGAAATGTGAGTTCGTCACCCTGCTGTTGCCAATCGCAGGTATAGACCTGACAGACTCGATTTTCTTTTTCATAGGCCGCCACGCAAAAAGACGTGAAGTCGTGCCGACCAATGAGCGTTTTGCTCGCCCGTTTTATCACATCCAGGTCGAGTTTGCGACGTATATACCACGCATAGTGCCGACCGATGGGCTGTTTATTATACCGGATGCGATAAAAATAATATCGGCGCTGGGCATCAAAACGCGCGTGAAAGTCAAGGCCGACATAATCGGCTCTTTTGACGGCAACATCGGGTGGTAACATGCCATTGAGCGCGTGCTGCAAGCGATCGAGCGAAATATCGCGCGTGGGCGTGAAATTGACAACCTGCCCGAGTGCGTGGACGCCCGCATCTGTGCGACCAGACGCCGTAACCGAAATCGGTGCACCATAGAGTTGCTCAAGGCGTGCCTGAAGTTCGCCCTGGACCGTGCGCTGGTCGGGCTGAATTTGCCAGCCCTTAAAATCAGTTCCATCGTATTCGAGCGTCAGGCGAATCTGCATGATAACGGCCCGCACCAAACGCGAAGAGAGAACGATCCCAACTCCCAAAAAAAGCATACAGTTGAAACTCAATTTCGAATAGTTTTGCAAATATACCATCTCACATGGGTAAAGTCAATGACGAAAAGGGGAAACATTTTTTTCAGACAAGTGAACAGTTTTTTCCTCAAATAGCGAAATGAGCACGCCATGAGAGATGGCACGAAAATTGCCACAATACGGGTTCGAGAAAGGAAAAAACATGAGAAGACCTGCATTGTGGACTGCGCTGTACTTTGCTTTGGGAATCGGCTTACACAGGTATATTGGGGTATTTCTGATCCCCACCATGCTCTGTGCCTTTGCGGTCATTTGTATTTGTGGCGCGGGGCTGTGGTGGCAATGGAATAAGGGAAAAATGAGCATCCTTTTTGCGGGCCTTCTCATTTTGCTGGGTGCATTGAGAAGCGCGCAGAGCCTGGAACGCGCTGTAGATCACTTTGCCCAATTCTTACCTGCAGACCGCACACTTATCGAAGTCGAGGGATTGGTTTCATCGGACCCCGAAAACATCGACGGCGATTATCGCATCGTCTTTGATATACTTCAACTCGTCGTCAAAGACACGACGCGCGCTGTAAGTGGCAGGGCACTAATCAGGTTTAAGGCGGGTACCGCATTGCCTGCCTACAGGAATCGAATGCAATTGCAGATCCAGCTTTATCAACCGGATCCCCCGCGAAATCCGGGCGCATTTGATTATCGGGAATATCTGAAACGCAGGGGCATTGATGCTCTGGGCACGGTACAAAAGCCCTCTCAGATTATTGCACATCGACGAGAAAAAGACGACTGGTGGGCGCAGATCGTATTACCCGTCAGAAATCTCATTCGCCGGACAATTGAGCAGAATCTTTCTGGCGGGCCTGCTGGTCTCTTAAAAGGGGTACTTTTGGGCGCAAAGCACGCCGTGCCCGAAGAAGTCAAAACCGCATTCACGCAAACCGGCGTCAACCACGTCTTAGCGGTATCTGGACTTCACGTGGGATTGATTGCTGGAGCTGTATTTTTCTCGCTAAAGATACTGGGAATCGGGCGAGGTATCACTGCTGCATTGACAATCTGCGCGCTGGTATTTTACGCGCTAATAACCGGGTTGCCACCTTCAGTCGTGCGCGCTTCGACAATGGGCTGTGTGGCACTTTTGGGCATCGTGGGGCAACGCGATATAGACGGTGGAAACATCCTGGGCATAGCGGGTTTGGGATTGTTGATCGTTCGACCACAGGATTTATTCGATGTGGGTTTTCAACTGTCATTTGTAGCCACGGGCGGCATTTTGATCTTTTATCGGCCACTGCGCGATTTGTTGCCCCAAAAAAAGGGATGGTACGATACCTGTATCGCAGGACCGCTGGCTGTTTCTCTCGCCGCTCAAGCAACGACCCTTCCCTTTATTGTGGCATATTTTGGGCTGGTATCGGTCATTGGCTTGATTGCAAATTTAATTGTCGTGCCGCTCATAGGCGTTGGCGTTGGACTGGGACTCCTGACTGTATTGGCTTTCGCCTGTTGGGAACCCATAGCGACGGTATTAAACGCCGCGAACTGGCTCATTTTGAGCACAGCAATCAAATGTGCAGAATTTATGGCCGAGCCAGAGTGGGCCGCCTTTGAAGTTGCGCATCCCTCCTGGGTTATCTTTGCGATTTATCTGGTCCTGATACCTCTAATTCACCCGACTGCCAGACGGCTCTGGAGTACTTATTGTCTCATAATCGCCCTTGTTCTGGCAAATATCGGGATTTGGAAAAATATCTCGCAAACAGAATCAGCCCTTGAAGTCTATTTCCTCGATGTCGGTCAGGGCGACGCTATTTTTTGCAAATACCCGAATGGACTAACACTCCTGGTCGATGGTGGTATTCGCACGCAATACACCGACATGGGAAAGCGCGTGATTCTGCCATTTCTCAAAAGTCAGAGCATTGACCATATCGATGTCGTGGTTGGGTCTCATCCACATGCCGATCATATTGGCGGCCTGATCTCCGTTTTGGAACAAATGTCAGTAAGTCATTATCTCGATGCGGGACAACACGTCGATTCTTTTACGGGAAAACGGCTTCAAGAGGTCGTAAAGACAAACGGCATCAGATATCATACTGTGGCTGCGGGAGATAGTCTGGTGGGTATTGGCGGTCTGGTACTGCATCCGACATCGGCTTATGTTTCCGACTCGGGACCGGCACCCGATGGCGTGAATAATGGTTCGGTCGTCATTCGAATCGTCCATCGGGGAACATCGATATTGTTGACCGGAGACATAGAGCACGAGACAGATGGCGACCTGATGCGCTGGGGACCTCGCCTGCGCTCAGACATCCTCAAAGCAGCGCACCACGGCTCGCGCACCTCCTCGACGCCCGAGTTTCTCGCGAGTGTCAATCCCAGCGTTGCGGCCATATCATGCGGAAAAAACAATAAGTTCCGGCATCCTTCGCCAGAAGTTGTGCAGCGCTTTCACGAGATGGGGATACAAATCTGGCGAACCGATCATTCGGGTGCAATCGCAGTGAGAATAGACCGCGGACACATCGATATCGTACCGTGGTTAAAAAATGAGGAATAACGCGATGTTGACTTTAGTCCTCACATAAAAAAAGCGATCCAGATAGGATCGCTTTTTTCTGAGGTGGATGAAGGGATCTTTCCCATCAGCCTGCGCTGATTGGGGTGCACCAAAATAGGGATGTGGTTTCTTCAGTATGTCGGCCAGTACCATAGTATTATCTCCCCCGGTAATACCATAGTTTGACCGTTAAAGGCCAACCCAAATTCCTCCTGGACCAATTCAGGGCTGGAAGGTTAGAGCAACCTCCATCCACCTAAATAGAAATACCTATAACCATATCAAAAATATAGAGATACAGCAAAAGTTTCTTTTAAATCACACATAGAATATATATAGTGAAAGTCCGCTCGTCAACTACTAAATTGCCCTTTAATGTCGGTTTTTTTTGGATGATTGAAATAAGGTCTTGAAACTACAGATATTCGGGCTGGATGTACGATCTCGCTATCTATGGGATTCCTCCCAAATCCCCATTCGATTGAATTTTTCAACCCGCAATTTTGGAAGATTTTCAGCGGGTATCTTAACAATCTCTGAAAAAGCATCTGAAACGGCTTTTTTGAGATTTTGCGCGGCCAGATCAATGTTGCGATGTGCGCCCCCATAAGGCTCTGACACAATGCTGTCAATGACGCCGAGGTCTAATAGATCATCGGCCGAGATCCTCATGGCTTCTGCGGCTTCTGTGCGTTTGTCGCGGTTGCGCCAGAGAATGAGCGAACAGGATTCGGGATTGATCACGGAATACCAGGCATTTTCGAGCATGAGGATCTGGTCACCTACCCCAATGCCGAGTGCACCTCCGCTCGCACCCTCACCGATAATAGCAATGACAATGGGAACAGGTAGCCGTGCCATCTCAAAAAGGTTGCGCGCAATGGCTTCTGATATACTTCGCTGTTCTGAGGCCAGCCCTGGAAACGCGCCCGGCGTATCGACCATACAAAGCACGGGCCGACCAAATTTGGCAGCCAATTGCATCAACCTCAGGGCTTTGCGATATCCTTCTGGATGAGGAAGGCCAAAATTGCGCTTGAGATTCTCGCTTGTATTGCGCCCTTTTTGTTGCCCGATAACGACGATGGGTTGGTCTTCAAAATACGCCAACCCCCCGACAATCGCCTGATCATTTCCACTACAGCGATCGCCGTGCAGTTCGATAAAATCAGAAGTTATACGGTCGATATAGTCCAGCGAATAAGGGCGCTGGGGGTGGCGCGATAGCTGATACTTTTGCCACCGCGTGAGATTGCGAAAAATCTCGCGTTCGAGTTTCGCGTGGCGTTTCTCGAGAACTTCAATTGCGTCAGTCACATCCAGACCTTCCGCTTTGGCCCGTTTCCGAAGCGCGGCGATTTTCTCCTCCAACTCGGCCAGTGGCTGTTCAAAATCGAGATAAGATCGGTCGCTCATGAATGTCTTCCTTTATAAAAGTGCGGTCAAAGCCGCTTCAATGCGATCCATGCCCCGGGCGATATACTCGGGTGACGCAGCATAGGAAAACCGCAGATACCCCGGCGCTCCAAACCCCGTGCCGGGAACGCAGGCAACACGCGCTTCTTCAAGCAGAAAATTGCAAAGCTCGACATCGCTGTCAATATGCCCGCAAGATGACGATCTGCCAATGTATTCAGAGATATCGGGAAAAACATAAAACGCGCCCCGGGGCATATTGCAAGACACGCCCGGCATCTGATTGAGACGAGAAACTATTTGATTGCGTCGTATAACATAAGCTTGCCGCATCACTTCGACGCAGCCTTGAGGGCCTGTAAGAGCTTCGAGCGCGGCGTATTGGGAAATCGAGCACGTATTTGTGGTCTCCTGGGTCTGGACTTTAATCATAAGATCAATCAAATTCTGGGGACCTGCGCCATACCCAACGCGCCATCCGGTCATCGCATAGGATTTTGATACCCCATTGACAGTCAGCGTTTTATCTGCCAACTCGGGCAACAAAGCGGCAATAGACACATGCTCGGCATCTTCGTAGAGAAGCTTTTCATAGATTTCATCGGCAATCACATAAATATTAGCACCCGCAATCACATCGGCCAGTGCATTCAGGTTCTCACGAGTATAAACACTTCCCGTCGGATTACAGGGACTGTTTAAGAGCACAAATTTTGTTCTTGGGGTAATGGCATCCTGGAGTTGCCGCGCCGTCATGCAAAAATCCGAATCTTGCGTGGTCGGCACAATGATCGGATTGCCACCCATTAAGCGCACCTGATCGGCATAGCTCGTCCAATAAGGAGCGGGAATAATGGCTTCGTCCCCCTCCTCTATTAAAACAATAATAGCGTCAAAGATGGTTTGTTTTGCCCCACACGTCACAATAATTTGTGAAGGGTCATAATGCAAATTATTGTCGCGCTCAAACTTGTCGCATATCGCGCATTTGAGTTCGGGAATGCCCGACGCGGGATTGGTATATCGCGTATGGCCCGCTTTAATCGCGCGAATCGCAGCATCTCTTATATGTTCAGGAGTCTCAAAATCGGGTTCCCCTGCAACGAGAGAAATGAGATCAACGCCCTGTCGTCTCAGTTCTCCTGCTCTGGCAAAAGCCGATACCGTCGCAGAAGCCTGGATATTGAGAACGCGCTGTGTAAAAGGAAATTTGGGCATGTGAAGTATTATGTCGTGTATTCCGCATTTATGCGGACATAGTCATAAGTCAAATCACAGGTATAAATGGTCGCCGATGCCTCGCCGATGTTCAGATTAATATCAATATCTATATCGGCAGCACCTAAAGCCTCAATAGCGCGGTCCTGGTCAAAAGGCAAGCCACTGCCATTATCATAAATGGGGATACCGGCCATTGAAACGGCTGTGCGGTCGGGATCAATGGCAACACCGGCATAACCCGCGGCGCACAAAATTCGCCCCCAATTGGGATCGCGTCCAAAAACAGCAGTCTTGACCAGATTTGAGTTGGCGACAGACAGCCCCACAGTACGTGCATCAGCCGTAGTACCTGCGCCATCAACGCGAACAGTGATAAGTTTGGTCGCACCTTCGCCATCGCGAGCAATTTGTTTGGCCAGACTAATGCAGACTGCATTGATCGCAGCCTGGAAGACCCGAAGGTCTTCGCCTGCGAGTTCGCTCTTCCTCGCCGCGCCATTTGCCAGAGCCAGAACTGTATCATTGGTACTCATATCGCCATCAACAGTAATGCAATTAAAAGATAGTGTAACAGCTTCACAAAGCGCGTCCTGGAGTACCCCGGGAGAAAGCGCCGCATCTGTGAGCACAAAAGCGAGCATAGTCGCCATATTTGGCGCAATCATACCCGCGCCCTTGGCGATCCCGGCAATGGTAATTTCACAGCCATCTATTTCACATCGCACAGATGCTTTCTTGGGCACGGTATCAGTCGTCATAATCGCCTCTGAAGCATCGTCCCATCCCCCAACATCGAGTTGTGGAATAATATTTCGGATACCCGTTTCAAGACACCCCATCGGCAAAGGCACACCAATGACCCCTGTCGAATTGACCAACGCATCTTCTGGTGCAATATCCAACCCACTGCCCACCCATTGCGCCATCTGGCGCGCATCGGCCATGCCCTGATCACCGGTACACGCATTGGCATTTTTGCTATTGACCACAATGGCGCGCGTCCGTCCATTTTTCAGATGTTCCCGATTGAGATGCACGGGTGCTGCACACACGCGATTTGTCGTAAACATCCCCGCTGCCGAAGCCGCCCGATCAGAGACAATAAGCGCGAGATCTTTCTCATCCCCATCTTTGAGACCACAATGAAGTCCCGCGGCCATATAGCCTTTTGGAGGACAGATAGTTTTTTCATTAATCGCCACAATAAACCTTCTTTCGATTAAAAAAGCGCGCGTTTGACATTGCGAACAGCCTGGCGGATTCGGTGTTCATTTTCGACCAGAGAAATGCGTACATATCCCTCGCCCATATCGCCAAAACCAATACCAGGAGAAACCGCGAGTTCGGCCTCTTCCATGAGCTTGAGGGCAAAATTCATAGAACCGAGATACCGATACTTTTCTGGAATAGGCGCCCAAACAAACATCGACGCCTTGGGCTTGTTGACGGGCCACCCAATGCGATTGAGACCTTCTACCAGCGTATCCCTGCGGCTCTGATACCTGGCCGCCGATTGCTGCACGCAGTCCTGCGGGCCATCAAGCGCGGAAATTGCAGCGACCTGTATGGGAGTAAAAACGCCGTAATCGTAGTAATTTTTGATCACGGAAAGCGCTTTAATCACCTCCGGATTTCCAAGACAAAACCCCACGCGCCAACCGGCCATATTATAGGACTTGGACATCGTGTAAAATTCAACTCCGACTTCTTTGGCCCCCTTAACCTGTAAAAGACTGGGTACACAGGTATCGTCAAACGCAATATCCGAATATGCCATATCGTGAATAACAATAATATTTTGACGGCGGGCAAAAGCCACGATCTCCTCAAAAAAAGAAATATCAACAGTAGCCGTGGTGGGATTGTGGGGAAAATTAAAAATCATCACTTTGGGTTTGGGCCACAATTCCCGCGGGATCATTTGCAGATCGGGCACAAATTCTTTTTCCGGGCGCAAAGGCATGCTGAAGACATTGCCATTGGCAATCGCAACACCATAAAGATGCAGAGGATACGCCGGATTTGGCACAATGGCGAGATCGCCGGGATCGAGAAGCGCGAGACAAATATGCGCCAGCCCCTCTTTCGAGCCAATAGTCACAATCGCTTCAGTCTCCGGATCGAGATCAACGCCAAAACGGCGTTTGTAATGGCGACAAATCGCCCGCCTCAAAGCCGGAAGGCCCGCCGATGGCGAATATCCATGCGTCTTGGGGTCGCGGACAACCTCAGTAAGTTTATCAATAATATGTGGCGGTGTCGGCTGGTCGGGATTGCCCATACCCAGATCAATAATATCAACGCCCTTGCGCCGCAGATACATCTTGCGGGCATTGACCTCGTGAAAAACATAGGGCGGTAAGCGTTCAATGCGGCGAGAATTGATTTGCATACAATACTCTTTGAAAAGGGTCAGTCAACAACGATAATATCGTCAAGTAGCAATTTATAAGTCAAACTATCGACCAGTGCTGTCCAACTGGCTTCGATGACATTTTCAGATACCCCTACAGTACTCCACACGCGCCGCCGGTCAGAAGACTCGATCAACACGCGCACCTTGGCTGCCGTACCATCGGCACTGGATAACACGCGCACCTTGTAGTCTTCAAGACGCACATCTTTCAGCATGGGATACTTTGGTTCAAGTGCCAGACGCAATGCCGAGTCGAGGGCATTGACAGGACCATCACCTTCGCCAACCGTGTGGTAGATCTGTCCTTCGATCTCTATTTTCACAATGGCTTCTACCTCAGAGCCTGCAGCACTTTTGCGATTGATCGTCCTGTAATTGATGAGCTTAAACGGTTTCCGAATACTGCCCAATATCTGGCGGGCGATAATTTCAAACGACGCTTCAGCGGCTTCAAAAACATAGCCCTCGTGTTCGAGTTGCTTAATTTTTTGCAGCAATTTCTGGACAGTTGGATGACGCTTGTCCAGCCCCGGAATCAGATGGTGCAATTTTGCTGCAACAGCTCCGCCACCCGATTGTTCTGAAAGCAAAAAACGGCGCTGATTGCCCACAGATTCTGCATCGCAGTGTTCATACGCGACGGGTTGTTTGAGCATCGCATCGACGTGAACCCCCGCTTTGTGAGCAAAAGCACTCTCGCCCACATAAGGTTGGCGGTGATCGTGATAGACATTGGCGATTTCGCTGACAAAACGCGATAATTCCATGAGTTTTTTCAGATTTTTCGCGCCAATAGCTTTCATCCCCAACTTAAATTCAATATTTGGAATCACCGAACACAGATTGGCATTGCCACAGCGCTCCCCATATCCATTGATCGTACCCTGCACATGCGTGGCACCCATCTCGAGTGCGACAATACTATTGGCCACGGCCATTCCCGCGTCATTGTGTGTGTGAATCCCCAGAGGAACATCGAGCCGGGGTTGAATACCGCTGATAATCTGCTGTATCTGATATGGCATCGTACCGCCATTGGTGTCGCACAAGACGAGCACCTCGGCTCCACCTGCTTGCGCGGCCAACAAAGTTTCCAGCGCGTATTCGGGATCGGCTTTATAACCGTCAAAAAAGTGTTCAGCATCGTAAATAACTTCACGGCCATTTTCTTTGAGCCAAGCGCAAGAATCCCTGATAATTTGCAGATTCTCGTCCAGTGTTGCCCGCAAAACATCCGTCACATGAAGCGTCCAGCTTTTCCCAAAGAGCGTGATGACCTCTGTTCCCGCCTTGAGCAAAGTGGTAAGGGTGGGATCGTCTTCGGGCGGATTGTCAACCCTGCATGTACTGCCAAAGGCGACAATTTTGGTATTGTGAAATTCGAGATCGTGCACGCGGTCAAAAAATTCGAGATCCTTGGGATTCGTCGGATTGGGCCAACCGCCTTCAACATAGTGAATGCCCATCGCATCGAGATGCTGTGCAATCACGGTTTTGTCTTCAGCGGAAAATGAAATACCCTCTGCCTGCGCGCCGTCTCGAAGGGTCGAATCGTAGATTTGTACAAGTTCAGACATGTGATTTCCTCTGGTTTGGGTAAAGTTATCCAATATGGGTCATGCAAAACGATCCAATACCCAAACCAATGGCCTCCGGGCAACGAGTGCCCGGATAATATCTCCTGCCTGTTCGCATATGAGAATGCATAATAACTCGCAAAAAAGCCCGCGAGATGCGGGCGTAAAAAAGATTAAAAGCCCGTAACATAGGGAAGATTATTGGCAACCTCCCGCACCGCACCGCGGCCATCGAGAAGCATACCCGTTGCATCCCACGCGCCCTCGATAAGTTGGAGCCGATTGCCTTCTGCAATCTGGAGATCGACTTCTATATCGCCAAATATCAATTTTTTTTCTTTTAAATCAACAGTCATCTCCCGTTGCGGATCTGCTTCAGCCGCGTCCTGTATCTTGGCAATATCCCCGGTTGAAGCCGTCAGGCAAGGCACGCCCATAGCCGTGCAATTGCCCAGGAAAATTTCGGCAAAAGATTCGCCCACAATGGCATAAATCCCCCAGCGCATCAGCGCCTGGGGCGCGTGTTCTCTGGATGATCCACACCCGAAATTGCCATTGGCGACGAGTATGGACGCCCCCTGATAGCGCGGATCATCAAATGGGTGATCGGGATTTGATTTGCGATCATCTTCAAATGCGTGCTCTCCCAGGCCGTCAAACGTGATAGCGCGAAGATATCGCGCGGGAATAATGCGATCGGTATCGATATCATTTCCCCGAACGGGAATCGCACGACCTTCTACCTGCTGAATCACAGATGAATTCATAAATAACCCTTCCTTCACATAGCGCGAACGTCAATAACCTCACCCGCGATAGCCGAGGCTGCGACCATTGCGGGACTCATCAAGAGCGTGCGCCCCGTGGGGCTACCCTGACGCCCTTTGAAATTGCGATTGCTCGACGACGCACACACCTCGCGCCCCTGCAATTTGTCGGGATTCATAGCCAAACACATCGAACACCCTGCACCGCGCCATTCAAACCCCGCATCTTCAAAAATGTGGTGCAAACCTTCGGCTTCGGCAGTCTTGAGAACGGATTTGGACCCCGGCACAACAAGCGCTTTGACGCCATTGGCCACCTTGTGACCCTCGACAACTCTGGCAGCTTCTCTCAGGTCAGAGATACGGCTGTTGGTACACGATCCCACAAAAGCCACGTCAATAGGCATACCAGATATGGCCGTACCCGGTTTTAAGTCCATATAATCATACGCTTCGGCTGCAACATCACGCTCATCGTCGGGCAGATCTGTCAGCGCAGGCACTTTTTCTGTTACAAAGAGCGCCTGCCCCGGCGTGATACCCCATGTCACGGTAGGCTCGAGAGCGGAGCCATCGAGGTGATAAACATCGTCGTAATCGGCGTCGGCATCCGAAGCCATAGAACGCCACCAGGAAACCGCGCGATCAAAAGCGTCTCCTGCAGGCGCATACGTGCGCCCCTGCAAATAATCAAACGTCGTCTGATCGGGATTCACATACCCCGCGCGCGCACCGCCTTCAATGGACATATTGCACACCGACATACGCGCTTCCATATCCATAGCTTCAATAGCGGATCCGGCATATTCGTAAGCATAGCCCGTACCGCCTTTTACGCCGAGATTGCGAATAATATTGAGAATGACATCTTTGGCGTAAACCCCTTTGCTCAGCGTACCGGATACTTCAATACGACGCACTTTAAGGGGATCCATAGCCAAACACTGCGTGGCGAGCACATCGCGCACCTGCGAGGTGCCAATACCAAATGCAATAGCACCATAAGCACCGTGCGTTGAAGTGTGACTATCGCCACAGGCAATGGTCATGCCCGGCTGTGTCAAACCCAGTTCGGGACCAATAACATGGACAATACCCTGACGCTCGTCGTCGAGACCAAAAAAAGAAAGGCCGAACTGTTGGGCATTTTCTTCAATGGCAACCATCATATCCTCGGCCATCTCATCGGCAAATGGACGGGCAACATCACTTGTGGGCACAATGTGATCAACCGTGGCAAATGTGCGTTCTGGATACGCGATGGTGAGGCCGCGCTCTCTGAGCATATCAAAAGCCTGCGGACTGGTAACCTCGTGAACGAGATGCAGGCCGATAAACAACTGCGTCTGCCCCGATGGCAGCGTTCGCACCGCATGCGCGTCCCAAACTTTGTGAAATAAACTTTGACCCATCTATAACCTCTATTCTTAAAACCCTTTGGAACCACAGATAAACACAATAGCGTCTATCCATCTGCGTCCATCTGCGGATACTAAACGGTTGGTTCTCGCTCCTTGTGATTATCCTGCTGAATGGCCAGGCGATTGAGCGCATCGAGAAAAGCTTTGGCACTGGCTTCAATAATATCGGTTGAAACACCGCGTCCCCTGATTATCCGACCATTGCACGACACATTGACCGTGACTTCTCCCATCGCTTCGGCACCCCCGGTAACGCTGCGAATAGTATAATCTTCCACTTTTGTATTTGTATTGTCCGTGGCTTTCTTAATCGCCCGATACGTCGCATCTACTGGCCCATCGCCCCAAGCAGATTCCTGAACGTGGTTTTTACCGTCAATACCAATGCGAACCGTCGCAGAGGGAACCGTACCGGTACCACTCACAGTATGCAAATAGTCCAGCACGAACCGCATGGGAAAGTCTCGAATCTCATCTTCCACAATGGCCATGAGGTCTTCGTCATAAACTTCCTTCTTCTTGTCGGCAACTTTGACAAAACGCTCATAAGCGATATTTAATTCATCCTGATTGAGATGATAGCCGAGCTCTTCCAAACGATGGCGCAATGCGTGGCGGCCAGAACGCGCCGTGAGCACAATGCTCGATTCTTCCCAACCCACAGATTTGGGATCGATAATTTCGAAATTTTCGCGGTCTTTGAGCACCCCGTCCTGATGGATACCCGAACTATGTGCAAAGGCATTGGCTCCTACAATGGGCTTGTTGGGCGGAACGACAATACCCATGAGGCGGCTGACCAGACGGCTCGTGTTTACGATCTCGCGCGTCTTGATATCCGTATAGAGATCGAAATAATCCCCTCGCGTCTTGACGGCCATAACCACTTCTTCAAGCGAGGTATTGCCCGCGCGTTCACCCAACCCATTAACCGTGCATTCGACCTGACGCGCGCCATTTCTGAGTGCTTCGAGAGCATTGATAGTCGCCATGCCCAAATCGTCGTGGCAGTGGACACTGATAATGGCGCGATCGACATTGGGCACTTTCTCGCAAATATTGCGGATAATGCGACCAAACTGGTCGGGAACTGCGTAGCCCACAGTATCGGGAATATTGATGGTTGTCGCACCCGCTTCAATGGTGGCTTCGATCACGTCGAGGAGATATTGCGGATCTGTGCGCGCAGCATCCATCGGCGAAAACTCCACATCGTCGCAATGCGACTTAGCTCGCGCAACCGCATCAACAGCCATTTGCAGAACTTGATCGGGCGTTTTGCCCACCATGGAAATATGGAGCGGAGAGGTCCCAATAAACGTGTGTATGCGCGGATTTGGCGCACCTTTCAGGGCTTCACCTGCGCGGTCAATATCTTTGAAAATTGCGCGAGACAGACCGCAAATAACAGGGCCCTCGACCTCGTGTGCAATGCGCCGCACCGCATTGTAGTCCTGATCGGACGATACGGGAAATCCGGCCTCGATAACATCGACATTGAGCCGCGCGAGTTGATGGGCAATTTCAACCTTTTCGCGCAACGCGAGCGAAGCCCCTGGCGTCTGTTCCGCGTCTCTCAAAGTGGTATCAAAAATAATGACGCGGTCTTTGTTTTTCGCGTTTGACATTGTTATTCCCTAAAACATGCCAGAATCGAAGAGGAAATGGGCAGATGGAACGCTCTGGCGGTCTATCCCCATCTGCCAAACGAGAGCGAGTTCTTCGGTAAGATCACCGAGATCGGGATCCATCTGCATCACCTCCTTATTGTATCGCGGAATCTCGCAACAGGGCAACCGTGCCCGTGCGCGCGATTTCTTCGATGCCAAAAGAACTGAGCATGCCAATGATAGCCTGAATTTTATCATTTTTGCCCGTAACCTCTATGGTCATCGATCTGGGACATACATCGACAATATTTGAGCGGAACACCTCGGCAATTTGGATAATTTCTGCACGCGTTGTTGTATCGGCTTTGACCTTGACCAACATGAGTTCGCGTTCGACAAATTGGCCCTGTGTAATATCGATCACGCGAATGACATCAATAAGACGGTCCAATTGCTTGACCACTTGCTCGAGCACGCTATCGTCACCACCGACGACAATGGTCATGCGAGAAATACTCGGATCCTCTGTCTCGCCAACGGACAGACTATCGATATTGAATCCGCGACTGGAAAAAAGGCCCGCAACGCGACACAGAACGCCAAAATGATTTTCGACCAGGGCACTTATCGTGTGTTTTTGAGTCATTAAACATTTCCCGAATACATGAAGTGACAACGACCTATGAGTAAATCACAGGCTCTGTCCTTTTATAGGTGTTGTCGCAAGAGTTGGGGAAAGAGCCTGAAACTAATGAGTGAGAATGGATAGAAAAAGGCTCACGAGCAGGAGAAGGTGCAGAACGAGCAGAGCTCGCCCTGCAATAGAAAGGCACAAAGAACGGATACGCAATTGTACACCGTCTCGCATTGTGGAAATCGCCAATGTGGAAATTGAGCGCATAATAGAAGACTTGAAAAAGAAAGTAATAATGTATTTTAGACTGAATAACTTACGCAATCTCAGTGGAATATGTCAAGAAAAAATATCATTTCGCAGCCAGCCCACCCCATCCCTGCCCATGATCTTATATCACAAAGTCCAGCCGCACCCCCCGCATATCCATCTCAAATTCAATATCGACCACTGGTGGACGGGTAAAGTGCCAGCGGAAACCGTGCCGTCGGACTGGCCCGATGCGATTGAACAAAATATCCTCTACCAGCCCGTCCAGAGAATGCACCGTGTACACATCCACCGCATTGATCATCTCCCAGGCCCCACCCAGACCAAACAAACGCTCGACCATTACATCCACCACATAACCAACCTTCTCCCGCATCGCTTCTGCACTGATATCCCCACTGCGGACAATACCCTGCTCCACAAGTACCCCCTCGCGCAATTCCCCGGCCCCGGCGATCACCAGAGTCCGCGGTGCATCAGTCGCTGCTGGCACCGTATAGGAAAATGCATGCAGCACCGGTTCCCCGGGTGGATCGAACAGCGGAGCCACATTGGTGCGTGCTACTGGATTCAACTCTCCCACGTACAGATCCCAGGCCTTGAGCACCTGACAATAATCCCGATTGAAAGCGATAAACCCCGCCATAATAAAAGGCGCAGGCGAACGCAACTCCATGCCACACAACGCCTGTCGATCTCGTCCGACCTCCTCCAAATGCGCCTCAACCCGATCAAACCCCTGCCGCCAGGGCAAAGCCTGTTCCAGTGTCACATGGACGACCTCCCAGCCGGGATCAGCAATAACGCCGCAGGAATAGGGGTCAATACCCTTGAGAAAGTGGTAGTGTCCTTCGGACTTGGCAATCAACATGACAACCCTCTGTACAATTACAACCGCCCATTCGCCCTGAGCGTGAGAAGTGTACCCAACGTCACCCAGCTGCGCCATTCGAATTCGCAACCCGGACTCACAGCTTGCCAGGTAATATTCCACCCACCATCGGCTTGTTGTCCCGCAACAATTGCATCGAGATTTGCCTCAATCTCCTCTTCTCGAAAGTACTTGCGAAGCGGATGGTCGGACGTCTTCGCCCAGTCGAGCGGTTTGCGGACATAGCCCGTGGCATTTGCATCGGCAACGAGACCCGCAGAGAACATCCCACCGACCAGACGCTCGAGTTCGCGCTCTGCACGCACCCGGTCTGGCACATAATAGAGAAAAGTCAGCACCACACCCATTTCGTGCATCTCTACGGGTTGCAAATCGGCTATCTTTGACCAGCAGTACGCGGTCGCGCGATCTACCCACACATGTCGAACGCGATTCTTGTGTAACAAACCAGCAATCGCAGCCGTTGGATTCAGAGACGCCGGCGGATTTTCAACTGTATTCCACCATGATGCTCGCGGATAGCGATGTGCAGAAGGCAACAACCACGGAACACCGCCTTCGGGCGTCGCAATCGCCATCAGATAATCGCAGGCGCGCTGCACCATCTCGTCATCAAAACCCACGGCATCGAGAAACTCAAGCGCGTGCTGCACCGGCACGGGTTGACTTTCTGGACAGCGAATATCCGGTTCAAGGGCATGCCCAAATCCGCCATCTTCATTCTGATAGGCGCGAAGCGCTGTGAGCACCTGCTCCCGCGAACCCCCTTTGAAATGAAAGGCAAACAACTGCCGCTCGAGCAACCGCGCATTGTTATAGATAAATTCTTCAGCGCGATCAAAAATATTATTCATAGACTATCTTCTCTTTCACTCCAACCCAATAAATTTGAGAAACGTCTTTTTATCGCCCGTCTCTTTGCGCGCGTTCCACGCTTCAACTCTGGCATAATAGGGTTCTTCTTCCCACGTCTCCCATTTTGCAATAGCCTTAATCTCACCCAATGGCGTGTACCCGTCGAGTTCATACGGACAATCGGTAGATTGGCTAATGCTGAGCAACTCGATATCGCCCTCTTCGTCAAACTCGAGATCAAATGGATATCTTCGGCAAGTCACCGGACGATAATCGTAGATACGACACAAATCGTCTTCACCCAAATATTGGCATCCGCCCTCAGTTCTACGCAAACCCATAATGCGCTGGCCAGACTTCAAACTTATCCAGCCGGGCTGGTCTTCGCCCCATTCAATTTCACTCGGCTTATAAAAATCGACCACATCACAAGCCGCCTGGTTTGTGCCCTCAATAATGCGGCGCACATCTTCGTCAGTAACCAGAACAATGGGGTCTCGACAGCAATTTCCACAGCGAGTGCAGCGAAACTCGAGCAAGTGTTTCCACTCTTGCGCCATATCGTCTCCAATAGTTATACAACCTTTTGCTCCAACCAGTCCTTAGTAATTTCAAGACCAAAACCGGGGGCATCGCTCGGAATGAGATAACCGTCTTTTATCACGGGGGTTCCCGGTAGCGCGACGCGTTCCTCAAGCGGGACGCCCGGAGGCGATACCCCTTCGGAACGCTCGCCCCACTGTATCGCTGGCATAGCATAAGAAAGGTGCTGACCGTAGGGGTAATTCATGCCCGCGTGGCTGATAACCGTTAGCCCATGCGCCTCGGCAATATGGCATATTCGCATCAAAGCCGTAACACCACCTGCCCACTGAATATCGGGCTGCAAAATATCGACAAGCCCCTGGCTCGCGGCTGTAGCAAAGGGATGAATGGTGTACCAGTGTTCGCCCGTTGCGAGAATCTGCCCGGGGACGCGTTGGCGCACTTTCATATAGCTTTCCATATCTTCGGGCAGCACGTAATCTTCAAGCCACTTGAGGCGATACGGCCTCAGAGCTTCGACGAGGCGAACCGTGTACTCGACATTGAGCGACATCCACGCATCGAGCATGAGTTCCACATCATCGCCAATCTGCTCGCGCGTTTTGGCAACCAATTCTTCAGTCTTATTTATGCCCTCAATACCGGACTCCGGTCCATATCGCGCAAAGAGCTTGACCGCCTTGAACCCCAGTTCGAGAAACCATTCAATGCTATTTTCCGTACCATAAGATATATCTGTATTGCTGGCATAACAGAAAATTTTTTCTTTTTGAGGACCGCCCAAAAGCTCGTAAACAGGACGCTGCAAAATTTTTCCTTTCAAGTCCCACAGGGCATTATCCACAGCACTGATGGCATAGCTGGACAAACCCGCCGTATGATAAGGCGAAGAAGCGCGGCGCATCATATCCCATAACTTTTCAGTCGCCATACAATTTTGCCCTTCGAGCAAAGGAGCAAAATGATCGTTGATAATACTGAGCACCGGACCGCTATTGATGGTGAAACCAATTCCCCAGGTGCCGTCATGCGCGGTCACGACACAGGCTGCGCGGGTCCAATTTGAACTCCACTTCGATTTTTTAAATTCGGGATATCGCGCCATAGGGCTAATAAACCCATCTGTGGGCAGCTTTGGGACGCGAGGTTCTGTTTTTTGATCGGGAGAAATATCGACGGCAACTGCGCGAATATCTTTGATTGTCATAATCGTTCCTCTTAAAAAGCAACGGCGTATCCATCTCGCCTGGGATCTGAACCGCCCATCAGGGTCCCGGTCTCGGGATTGATCTGAATGGCCTGAGCATTTCCCGGCCCACCCCAATTTGAGAGGTAGCGAAGGTCGTGACCTTTCCGAGCCAGAGCTTCGCACTCGATTGTAGGAAAACGGCTTTCGAGTTGAAGCACATCTTCGCAGGTATGGGGAACCGTGGATTCCATGGGATTTTGCAGAGAACGCCAGCGGGGGGCTTCAACAGCCTCTTGAGGTGTCATGCCAAAATCCAGAATATGTGTCACCAATTGCAAATTCGTCTGCACCTGTGTATCTGCGCCCGGCGTACCGCATATCAGAACGAGTTTACCGTCTTTCGCGACAATAACGGGATTCATAGTGTGGCGAACCCTCTTTCCAGGCATCAGACAATTGGGATGATCTTTTTCGAGATGCCAATAAGTCATGCGGTTATTGAGAAGAATACCCGTATCCCCCGCAATAAGACTTGACCCCCAGCCAGATTGAATACTCTGCAATTGACAAACCGCGTTGCCCTCGCCGTCAGCTACGCAAAAACATGTAGTATCCTCAACCGATTCCGGGATACCGGGCGGGACGTGGATAGCAGCGCGTTCGAGGTCAATACACGCAGCGCGCTCTTTTGCATACTCTTTCGAAAGAAGTCCTTCAACCGGCACATCAATCCAATCTGGATCGGCCATGTATTTTTCTCGGTCTGCAAAAGCGAGTTTCTTGGCTTCGACCATAAGGTGGATACTCTCGGCAGTATTGCAGCCCAGTGCTCGAAGATCAAAATTTTCGACAATATTGAGTTCTTGAAGTAAAATATGCCCACTCGAATTGGGCGGCGTTTCATACACCGTATAACCTTTGTAGGTCACAGCAATGGGATCGCCAATGCGGGCGCAATGGTTTTTCAAATCGGCTTCGGTAAACAAACCACCTCGCGACTGGCTGAATGCAACAAGTGCCCGGGCTATTTCACCCGTGCGATAGGCGTCTCGGCCCTCTGCGGCAATTATCCGCAAGGTCTTACCCAGGTCCTTCTGATAAACTATATCCCCGGCACTAAGAGGCTGACCATCATTTGTGAAAACCGCCCGCGTATATGGATCGGAAGCAAAGCGTTTTGTTTCCCCCCGCAAGCTATCCGCCAATTTGTGACTGAGCGGAAAACCATCTTCACAAAGGGCAATTGCCGGCGCAAAAATATCTTCGAGCGGACGCGTGCCAAAGTGCTCGTGAGCAACGAGCCAGCCGTCAACAAGACCGGGAATGGAAACGCTCAGAATACCTTTCATCGGGATACCACCGCGTTTGAGATAAAATTCTCGGGTCGCACCCGTTGGGGCTGCACCAGTGGCATTGATGGCAGATACGGTACCCGTCTTAGCCGAGTAAATTAAAATAAAACCATCGCCGCCTGCGCCTGAAGATTGCGGTTCAACCACACCGAGCGCAGCAGCCGTGGCAATAGCCGCATCAATGGCATTACCACCCCCCATCATAACCTGAATACCTGCTTGAGAAGCGAGATGGTGTCCCGATGTGACCACGCCATTTCTGCCCATAATGGACGGCCTGAAGGCGGGATAGGCAATTGCATGAGGAGAAGACATAATGTGCTCCTGAGGCGATTTTTTGATAAAAAGTGATAAAAGTGTTTTGTCAACGCCCGCGCCCGTATTCTTAGATACACCTTGACAAAATGCCCTGAGGCCACTAATTTTCGGCTTTCTGTTTTCAGTACTGATATTACACACGGGCGCATTAAAATGCGTAATATCAGTTCCTCCCTTACTCCCAATTTCGTCTCCAATGGCAACTATTCTTCTTCTCGCAGACGAAGCCTACGGCGCGCGTCTCAAATCAGACCTCGAATACATCGGGCATCAAGTTGAACACATGATCCTGAGCGGACGGAGCAATTTGCCACCCATACCCACCAACGGCATTGACTTGACCATCATTGACCCCGAGTCCTCCCTCGATCGCCTCGCACAGGCCATTGCGCACCTTCAACAACAGCGCCCTGCCAACGATAGTTCCCTACTCGTCATCACCGATGAAATGACCGCACTCAACCTCGATTTTTCACTCGGTATTTCAGATTTTATCATCAAGCCCTATAGCCTGCGCGAGTTCGAAGCCCGCCTGCGCCTGGCTCTTTGGAACGACGACCATCCCCCCGACGACCACACCCTCAAAATAGACGACCTCGTCATCAATATGGCGCGCTACGAAGTGCGCGTCAAGGGCAGTGTTGTCGAACTCACACTCAAAGAATACGAACTACTCAAACATCTGGTCACCCACGAAACCCGCGTATTTACCCGATCGGACCTGCTCGACAGCATCTGGGGCTATGACTATTACGGCGGCATGCGCACCGTTGACGTCCACATTCGCCGCCTGCGCTCCAAACTCGGCGAATCCGGCAAAGCCATTACCACAGTGCGCGGTGTCGGCTACAAATTTGATCCCTCCTGATATTCAAATGACACACCACAAACCCCAGAAGCACGCTCCTGGGGTTTTATTTTCAGATCACAACATCCTGTGCTCGCGTCTGTGCCCAGGCTCGCAGCGGAACATCATCCCAATTCTTAGTCAGCCAGTATTGTGACGAAGGATGAAAATCTGGTTCTGGACCAAGCGGGTCTTTTCCCGATGCCAGCGCGCCCAACAACTGACGCCGAATTGGCGAACTCCGTTCAATAAGCTCCGCATCCTGCGCGATATAATCAGTCGGACGAAGCCAACGATAATTATAGCCCACATGCATAATCTTTCGCGTTTTTCTCGACAAATTGGGACCCACGCAGTGCCACACCGCGGTTCGCCACAACACTGCGGAACCAGCCCGCAACTTGAGCTCAACCGCCTCTTCTGGATTGACCTCGCGCCCCATTTCCCGCAACTCTTCTGGCCTGCGCTTGTGACTGCCCGGCACCAACCACAGATTGCCACAATTGGATTCGGTCATATCGTAAAGCACGTAAAAAACCTTGATCTCCATAAACGGGAGACGTCCATCCAGCGAAGGACCCAGAAACAGCGTATCGCTCGCCAAATCGGGATGCCATGCCACATTGCGGTACCCAACCTCCTGATCTTCGCCCTTGCCAACGCCAACATCGCCTGCTTTCAAACCCTCGGGATACGGCGGTCGATAATCCAGATGCGTGGTACGGATCTGAATATTCCAGCCAATCGCATCCACCACCAGAGGCAGCATGCGCGGATGATCGATCAAATCGAGAAACGCCTCGTGCTGCGATAGGGCATTGCGCACGGCAAAAGGATCATCAGGTCCCAGACCCTCGGCCTCTCGAATCCGCTCTGCCACCTCATCAATAGCCCTCAATAGCCGATTCACCTCGTCCTGAGTAAAAAAATCCTCAAGAATAACAAATCCCTTTTCATCAAAATCTCTCTCTTGCTGCTCTGTCATCGCAAGGGCCATAAATCCCTCCTTGAGCCTGTAAGTATCAGCTATGCCAATTATTGAAGCTCTGGATCTGCGTTCGCACTTCGTTCTATCAAATATTCACTTGAAGGTGATTTGATCAAAACTGCGCTATTCCGCCATTGTAAATATAAATCAGGCGGGATATTTTGATGGAGACCTTCAATTGATTCTATAGGTGGTCTGATATATTTTTGGACAAATATAGACAAAATTTCCCCCGATTTTTCATTTATATGACTCCAGGCTTCATCTCCAATATATGAAGAACCAGCCGCATTTTCAAAAGCTGCTTTCAATTCATCAAGTCTTGGTGAGGGTGTGGGATCGAGCACTATGAGAATAGGTTTGAATCCAGCTACCTGACATTCAAAGGGAAACGATAATTCTTCGCCGAATCGGCCTTGCCCACTCGCAGCAATTGTCACCCTCATTTTGAATTCATAGGCGAGATTTTCTCCAGCCACAAAACAATCAACTTGTCTGCCTCTTGAGGTCTGATTTCCGTTACCATCAACTCGTTTTACGAGTGAATTTCTCGCACCAACAGGCGTACCTCCCAGACAACTTGCTAACACAGGCTCAAACAAATATCCCGTTTCCTGTGCAGAGCGATTATCTATATCATATATCCATTTTCTCCAGGACATCCATCCCGACAAAAGTTCATCATCGCATCCTCCATATTCCAATAAAGAACGTGGACCTATTTGATCCATGTGTGGCAA
>JAPOXY010000053.1 GCA_026706845.1 Gemmatimonadota bacterium | reverse complement strand
CACAGACTTTCTGACGTTTATCATGCTTCCTCAAGATTATGATTCTGATACGTTGGAACGTAAATTACCGGACTTGATAGAAACGAATATGAGTACAGAAGCAAGAATGACTTACTTCTATCATCTCCAGCCGCTAAAACAGATTCATCTTTATACTCAGCGAGATTACGATATTCAACATTCAAAAAGGGGGGATATTACTTACGTTTACCTGATATCCGCTGTAGGTTTCATTGTCCTGCTCCTCGCCTGTATCAATTCTATGAACCTGGCAACAGCCCAGTCTGCAAGCCGGGCAAAAGAGGTAGGCTTAAGAAAAGTAATTGGTGCAAATCGACGCCAACTCATCAGACAGTTTTTAGGGGAGTCTATTCTTTTATCCGGAATCGCCTTTGTGTTTGCTCTAATTATAGTCGAACTGCTTTTGCCGACGTTTAACAGTTTTACAGGCAAATCCCTGGCCTTGAGCACCAGTTCTTCCATACTGGATTGACGGGCATTACGCTGTTTGTCGGTTTTCTATCGGGCAGTTATCCAGCCTTTGTGCTGTCTGCATTTCAGCCTGTAGAGGTTTTGAAAGGCAGTTTAAAAATCAGCCCCCAAGGGAATGGTCTCCGAAAGGGATTGGTCGTAATCCAATTCTCAACCTCGATTTTTCTGATTGTTTGTGCAGGTGTGATTCACAATCAGTTGGTATATATCAGCGATACAAATCTGGGTTTTAACAAAGCCAACCTTATCCACATTCCTATTTTTCGAACGGACAGAATGGTGGAACCAGATCCTTCAAAACGCTTGGTGAATCGATATTCGACTATCAAGGGAGAGTTTTTGCAGAATCCTCATGTTTTGGCCGCGACAGCATCTCACGACTTGATCGGTATTGATGGTGGACGCCAGCAGACAGTCAGGTTAGGCGGTGCTCCAAATCAAGAGCTTCCAATGTGGATTCTGGAAGTCGATGCGGATTTTTTGAACACTTACGAAATTGACCTATTCTCTGGCCGGAATTTCTCACAAGATATCCAGAAAGATGTAACAAGTGCATTTTTGATCAATGAAACGGCGGCCAGACAACACGGAGGGCATAACTCTCTGGGAAAACAGCTTGAAATACCTGGGTTAAAACGTACAGGAACTGTTATCGGGATAGTCAAAGATTTCCACGGTAGATCACTCAGAAAAAAAATCGGTCCCTACGTGATTTGTATGACGCCGTCTCGTTATCTTTTTGTTACTTTGCGAATTCAGACTGATAATCTACCAGAAACGATGGCCTTCTTAGAAACGACATGGAAGCGTTTTATACCTGGTCGTCCGTTTGATTTCCTTTTTTTGGACGAGCGCCTTGATTTGCTCTATCGGGATGAGATGCGATTACGGAAAGTATTCGCAGTCGCTGCCTTTATTGCTATGTTGATTGCGTGTCAGGGCCTTGTAGGTTTGGCTTCTTTTTTAACGTCCCAACGAACTAAGGAGATTGGTATCCGAAAGGTTCTTGGAGCTTCAGTGGCTGAAATATTTCTACTACTTTCTGCCAGTTTTGTAAAATGGGTAATCGTGGCAATGCTAATTGCCTATCCAATGGCTTATCATGTGATGAGAACGTGGTTGCAAAATTTTGCTTATCGGGTTCATCTGGGTTTCGAGGTCTTTCTTCTAAGTAGTCTTCTAGTACTGACGCTTACTGTAACAATCGTGGGATATCATACTCTAAAAGCTGCGTTCGCAAGTCCAGTAGATGCCCTACGAAATGAATGAAAAACGAAAAACAAGACAAGGCGAGAGCGTATGCACTATTGACGCCCCGATCTCATGAATACGGTTCGATTGTGGAATACAGACTTTGATGAAAGGTATTGAAAGCCTATGATAAGCAAAATAATCACGGCATCTCTCGATCAAGATTCGGCTACCTCGGGGATTCAGGAGGCGATTGACGCCCTTGGCGAGCGAGGTGGGAGCGTTCGGATTCCGGCAGGCAAATGGCGGCTACGCCAGTCGATTGTCCTCCGAAGTGGCGTGAGCCTCATCGGCGAAGGATCAGCGACTGAACTGACGATAGCTGCACCCAGGGCGCTATTCCTGATTCGGGATGCACGCAAAGGTTCCCGCAGCATCTACTTGCGTGGACGAGTGCCTTTTGTAGCAGACGATGGCGTCGGGCTGACCGACCGTCCTCGCCAATGGTGGGATGGGACCCACGCGCTGGTGAAGTCGGTAAAGGGCAACCTCGTTCGCTTGAGCGAGCCACTAAACAGGGGCCTGAGGGTGAAAGAGGGAGCCCAGATCGTCGGCCTCTTCCCTGGCATTACTGCTGTCAGGAGAGACGATGTGAGCCTGCGCGATCTGACGCTGCGCGGGTCGAGAGATCCCAAAGGGCGCTGGTGGCAAGACTTCACTTACAGCGCTGTACACACTGTCCACTGTAGAGGTGTACGCATCCAGAATGTAGCGGTCATCGACTGGCCGAGTGACGGCATCAGTGTGCAGGGCGGCTCGGATGTGCAGGTCACCCACTGTCAGGTTCGCTTTTGTCGCGGACACGGATACCATCCCGGCACTGGTATAGAACGCAGCATCTGGTCACACAACATCGCCATTGGAAACGGCGGAGACGGTCTGTACTTCTGTGGCCATGTGCGCGACTCTATATGTAGCGACAGCGTGTTCACAGGCAACGACTACAGTGGCATCGGCGGCGTGGGGCATGGGGAGGATCACCACAACATCATCAGCAACAATGTGTGCTCAGAGAATGGCAAATGGGGCATTAACGCAAGCGATGGCGTGGAACATGTGATCGTCGGGAACATCCTCCGTAGCAATTCCTGGAAGAAGCCAGGAGCTTATCCCGCCCTGCGCCTGCACAATGCCAAAAGATTTCTTGTCCAGGGCAACCGTTGCGCCGATGATGTTGACAAATCGCCGACTGTTGGGGGCGACACACCGTGCCAGACGCGAGGCATCGTCGAGAGTGGCCACAGTGACTGGAACCTCGTGAGTGGCAATGTCTGTATAGGAATGACCGAGCCGATCACGGTGATAGGCCACAATTCCCGCGCACAAGGGAATCTTTTGTCAACCACCACCTGCTGAGCAGGTGGCTTGTCCCTGCCACACCTTAGGTGCTTGACCCACCCATTGGAGGCAATGCAGCATATCCGAGCAAGGGCTTAGGTTTAAACCGCTCACTGCGTAGCGAGACTTCAGGGCAGTTGACAGCAGCGGATTGCTACCGCAGGTTTGGGAGGTCAGGCCCCTAACTGTGCCCATCAGATTTGACGACAACACAACCGCAATCCATACCGCTGTTGTTGCCAAATCTGCCTCTCAACTAACATCACAGAGAGGGTTTTGTGTGCTATCCCACACCGAAACCGTTTACTCTCAAAAGAGAGTGCCTTTGTGTGCGCTACGATAGCACCTGCGAAATATACCCACAAAACGGCTTAACGGCAAAGCCAACTATCTCTGACCACGCCCAAAGGACTTGGCTTCCTAAAGGAAAGTGAAGCGGAAAAACAAAACCCGGATACTGAATGTCTCCGCTTTATGAGGATATTTTCATGAAATTCGATGAACGAGATCTATATACTGGACTCTCCGCACTTCATTGGGCTACGATATCGACGTCAGATCCCCGCATAGACAAGTCATTCTACAAAGGCATCCTTGAGAAAGCTGGAAGTAAGGCCCTGGAACTGGGATGCGGAGCGGGGCGGTTACTACTGACCTTTTTGCAAGAAGGATTTGATGTACAGGGGGTGGACATTTCGGGCGATATGCTATCTGTATGTCGCCAGCATGCGAACGCGATGGGGCTGGACCCCGTGCTCTACGAGCAGCAGATGCAGCAGTTGGATCTCCCCGATCGATTTAATGCCATCTATATCCCGTGCGGTGGTTTCCAGTGTGTAATGGGGCGGCGAGCGGCATTGGAAACGCTCCGCCGATGCCACGCTCATTTGGAGCCTGGTGGGATTCTCGCCTTTAATGTTGCCCCAGCCCATAGTTTTTATTACTGGGGGTCCAAAGAGATACACGCGTGGCCCGGCGAGTGGAAACAGATCGCCAATAAGGAGCTTGAAGACGGAAAGCGCCTACTGGTTTACCACCACAAAATTTTTGAAGATACGGTGGCGCAATATGCTGTCCGAGAACGGCGATATGAACTATACGAAGGCGATCGTCTCATAAAGGAGGAGATTCACACCGGACAGACGCACTGGTACCATCGAAATGAACTGATGTGGATGCTGGAATTGGCAGGCTTTCAAGATGTCGATGTCAAAGGCGATTGGACAGACGAGACCCTGAATTCCGAACACGAAAAAGAGATGATCTTCATTGCTACCAAGAATGGGGATAAGTGACAGCAAGCATCGTGTGTAAAAAAATAAAAAATTGAGGCTAATCGCTTTCGTTTATCTACACATTTTGATATATTGTCAGAAGACTTAGATAAGCACCTATGAGGATGAGAAAGGACCTGCCATGGCAAGAAATTCACAAGCAACCAATGGCAAAAGAGTGCATGTCATCTCACGAAAAGATGGTTGGGCAGTCAAGAAGGAGGGGAATTCCAAAGCTTCAAAAATCTACCGCACTAAGTCCGCTGCCGAAAGAAGCGCAAGCAAGATTTCGAAGGGCAGGGATGTCGTCATCCACGAACGAGATGGATCCATACAAAAATGGAAACGGGCTAAGTGAACAGCGGAGGAGAATTCCATACTAACGTCTTTATCAACTGCCCCTTCGACGACGAGTATATTCCTCTCTTGAGACCTCTGCTATTCAGTGTGGTTCAAGCAGGCCTGACGGTGAGGATTGCTTCGGAGACTTTTGACTCTGGATCTGCGAGGATCAATCGAATCTGTGAATTGATACGTGAGTCAAAATACAGTGTGCATGATCTGTCGAGGATGCGGGCGTCATTCGAGGGCGAAATTCATAGGATGAACATGCCCTTCGAACTGGGTCTCGACATCGGCTGCAGGGTCTTCTCTAACGGCCCACTGAGTCAAAAGCGGTGTTTGATCTTGGAAACTGAACAGTACGATTACCAAAAGGCATTGTCTGATCTGTCGAACTCCGACATTAAGCGACACCAGAATGAGCCTGAGGAAGTCATCCGTCAAGTGAGGAACTGGTTTATTGAGGTAGGCATTGAAGGTCTGCCCAGCGGGACCGTGATTTGGGATCAATTCAATGAGTTTATGGCGGACTTTTATCAAAAGAGAGAGGCCGAGGGCTTTAGGGACAAAGATCTACAAATGATGCCTGTGCCTGAGTATGTCGGGTTCATTGAGGAGTGGGTAAGATGAATAGAAGTCTGAGGATAAATTCGTGTTTTCAGCCCCGTGTGTATTTCCCACGCACGGGGTTTTCGTTTAGTCAAGTGGGCTTGACCCGTTTTGGTGGGTCCCCTATCAGTAGTTAGATTGGCTATATTCGAATATATTGAAGGGTGGTATAACCCACATCGTAGGCATTCTTCAATAGCTTACCACGCGCCGATGGCCTACGAAAATCTGTATCAAACACAGGCTTGAAATCCAAGCCCTAAACTCTCCACTAAAACAGGGAACTCTGTATGGATAAATTGCCTTCAACTATAACTAATTCAGATCTTTGGGCAAATACTCTTGCTCCACAAGAAAATGACGAATCGGCTGCAGCGCGTGAGCGATTGAGAGCAGCGTTCACCACCTGCAGGCAAAGCGCCGGACTTCTCACAGATGAAATCCGGCGAGATCTTCCGCAGTTAACACTTCACAACTTGACTCATATTGATGCGCTATGGGAGACAGCAGGAACCATTCTTGGCCCGAACTACGATATAACGCCAGCCGAAGGCTTTGTTCTCGGAGTGGCTTTTCTCTTCCATGATCTTGGTATGGCTTTGCCTACTGTGGATGGCGGGATTGAAGCACTCAAAGCTGACTCCCGTTGGAAAGATCTTGTCACCTATGAGTACCAAACATCCTTAGAGCGTGAACCTTCTGCCGAGGAGATTTCGAATCCTGAAGAAGAAATCTATAACCGCGTCCTTTTGAGTTTGCTTCAACAGATTCATGCAGCTAACGCCGAACGACTTGCCTTCACTGCACTTTCGTCAGAAAAAGGTAATGATTCGATTTATTTGATAGATGACCTTGAGGTAAGGCAAGCTTTTGGTCGAGTCATAGGACAGGTCGCCCATAGTCACTGGTGGGATATTAGCAAGCTTGATCAACAATTTCAACGAACTGTTGGAGCAGCACATTGGTGTCCACGTGACTGGACTATCGATCCCTTAAAAGTCGCATGTATTTTAAGGTGTGCTGACGCAGCTCAGGTTGATGCACGGCGTGCTCCCATATACCTGAAAGCTTCAACTGAACTCCCAGATACATCGGCTGACCATTGGACATTCCAAGAAAAGTTCAACAAACCCTACCTTGAGGAGGATGCCCTTGTATTCACGACTAATCGTGCTTTCAATATATCTGAAGCATCTGCCTGGTGGCTCTGTCTGGAAACGCTACGCATGGTTGACAAAGAGCTTGGTTCTGTAGATGCGCTATTCGCAGACAAGGGGGCTCCGCGGTTTGCTGCGAAAAGGGTAGCCGGTATTGAGGATCCAGAACGCTTGGTTTCCTATGTACAAACTGACGGCTGGTTACCAATCAACGCAACTATTCATGTTACCGACTTGCCACGTGCGATCAAAAGCGTTGGCGGTGAGGAAATGTATGGAAAACATCCTGAGGTTGCACTTCGGGAGTTGATACAAAATGCATCTGATGCTGTGTGCGCTCGTCGGATTTATGAAAGACGACAAGCAGACTATGGAGAAATTCGCGTTTCATTAACCCAATCTTCCAATAGTTCTCACTGGCTCGAAGTCGAAGATAATGGTGTTGGCATGTCCCAATTCGTTCTCACAAATTTCCTGCTGGATTTTGGTAGATCATTTTGGGGATCCTTTGAAATGCAGCGAGAATTCCCAGGATTACTGTCTTCGGGCATAAAGCAGATCGGGAAATATGGTATCGGGTTTTTCTCCGTATTTATGCTTGCGGAACACGTTCAAGTGATAACCCGTCGCTCGGATTCAGCAGCAAAAGATACACTTGTACTCGAATTTAGCAGAGGGCTCAAGGGTAGGCCAATTTTACGTGAGGCCAACAATAGCGAGCAATTAATAGATGGTGGGACAAAAGTTCGCTTACAGCTTCAGGTTGATCCTTCTCTCTCAGAGGGATTGCTCTATGACTCGTATCGGAAGGCACCAAGAAAACTCTCGGATATATGTATTGAACTATGTCCAGCACTAGAGGTTGATTTGTTTGTGGAAGAAGATGGAGTATCTCAACAAGTGATACGAGGTGGTGACTGGCAAACATTAGACGCATTCGAGTTTCTCAAACGAATACCTGTTCTTGATTCGGAACGCAACTTTTCACACGAGGATGTGGACGTTTTTCGAAGAAAAGCAGCCGATAATCTCCGTTGCTTACGGGATAGAAGCGGAAATATTATAGGCCGCGCTTTAGTGACAGTCGGTTTTGCGGGTCACATTGAGCCATATATCGACTTATCGGGGATAGTTACCATTGGCGGTCTAAAATCCTGTACCTTGTCCGGCATTGCAGGTGTTTTAGTAGGCATGCCATTGCGTGCATCTCGTGATGTAGCAAAGCCCATAGTAGAAACTGACGAGCTAAAACGATGGGCACAGGAGCAAAGCACTCTCGTACCATCTCTTTGGGAAGAAGAAAAGACCCAGGCTGCCTGTGCTCAATATATCCGCCTTTGCGGCGGTGATACTGAAAATCTCCCCATCTGTCTAAATAAAGGTAATTGGTATTCTGCGACGCAAATCCGTTCGAGAAAAGACCTGCCCCATCAAGTTGTGCTTGTTGACCATTTTTCAATTGATTACAATTTCGAGCATGTAGAGGATTACACTCTTAATGATAACGTGTTCGTTACACAAGTCGGTGGGATACCTGGATTGCTACAATCCCGCGTTCGTTGGACGGAGGTTCATTGGCCGCAGGACACTAACACTAACTTTTTTCTCGGAAGTGGCTCTCCAAATCTAACCTTAGGCGGTGCGGTTCTCGAATCTATTGCCCAAGCTTGGGATTTAAATATTAAGACGATAGTTCAGAATAACGATCTGGAAAGAGAGCCGAAGGTTGCTATTGGGGTCACTGGCAACGGAAGGGTGCTCAAAGAAAGAGCCATTGTGGTCACAAAACCGAATTTATAACAGAAAAAAAAACTGACTGAACGCCTGCTCCTGAGAGAGTTCACAAAATAAGACGTGGACGCCATCGCCGAGTTCAGAAGGGACCCAAGGTATCTGGAATACTACTACCGGCCCGCCTACACCAGAGGGGAGTGCGTCCGCTTTGTAGATAAATGCATCGCATGGTCTAAAGAAAATCCGAGATGCAAGTTCCAGTTGGCCATCACGGACCGCTCAAACGGGATATTACTCGGTAACTGCATGTATTTCTCTTGTATCGGGACAAATGGGCCCACGGCTTATCTGGTCATGATGCTTAACCTCGGCCAAGGGAGGATGACTACCGTTAACAGTGGGTTCACAAACCGGAAGACATTAGCGGCAAATCGCCCACAAAAACTAAACAGACTTGATAATGAAACCATCGCTTACTAAACCACCAAAGCTTCAAGAGGGAGATAAGGTAGCCACTGTATCTCTGTCATGGGGTGGACCGGGGCTAATTCCACATCGATATGAAGCTGGAAAAAAACAACTGGAAGAAGCATTTGGCCTGGTCGTAATCGAGATGCCTCATACACTCAGAGAGCCAAAATGGCTCTCTGAGAATCCAAAAGCGCGTGCGGATGACTTGATGGAAGCCTTTTCAAACTCAGAAATCAAAGGAATTATATCGACTATTGGCGGCGATGACTCGATTAGAATTCTTCGTCACCTAGACCTTGATCTTATCAGGAAGAATCCAAAGCCCTTCGTGGGATATTCCGATACGACCGTTTCCCACTTTGCGTGCCTAAAGGCGGGCATTGTCTCCTTTTATGGTCCAGCAATTATGGCAGGATTTGCCGAGAACGGTGGGTTGTTTCCCTACATGGTGAACTCCGTTAGACGGACCTTATTTGATTCTGGAAATATTGGTGAAATACCGGAGAATCGAGATGGATGGACCGTCGAACGTCTTGACTGGGCAAATCCTGCGAATCAAAAAAGAAAGAGAATCCTTCAAGACTCTGCGGGTTGGCAGTATCTCCAGGGAGAAGGGCAAAAGGAAGGACACCTCATAGGTGGTTGCCTCGAAGTTCTCGACTGGATAAAAAGTACAGACGTTTGGCCTAACAAGGAAGTGTGGGAAGGCGCGATACTCTTTATCGAAACGTCTGAAGAAACACCGCCGCCAAGTACGGTAACCAGGTTTTTTCGGTCTCTTGCTGCGATGGACATTCTTCCATCTTTGAGTGGGATTCTCTTTGGAAGACCAGGTGGCCACGAGTTGTCGCCTGATTCGTTTCATGCTTATGACGACGCCATATTTCAGATAGTCGCTGACGAGGAAGGACTGACTTCGCTCCCCATAATTACGCAGATGGATTTCGGGCACACAGATCCGATGTTCGTTCTTCCGTATGGAATTCAAGCAGAAATCGACTCTGATTGGCGCAAGTTTACCATTTTGGAGAATGCAGTCGAATCTGATTGAGAAGACCACAAAGCATAACAACAGTGTTTATTCAATTGATGCCCATAGAAATGCCGTACATCACTGCGAGACAAGAAACATAAATGACAAATGTAATTTTGACAGACCTCGATGGGGTAATTCGGATCTGGTCCCCTGAAATACATCTGACGGCGGAACGAGCAACTGGATTACCTGAGGGAGCCATCCCCGGAACTGCGTTCTTAGATAACTTGCTCCCCCTGGTAATCACAGGACAAATCTCTGACGATGAGTGGCGTCGGAGAATTGCGGACCTGCTCAGCCAGGACTTTCCAGAAGCCAATGCTGAGCGCGCGGTTGAACTCTGGTCCGCATCGCCAGGAGAAGTCAATTCGGAGATCCTGGGGATCTTGCGGGCTTGTCGAAAGAAGGCTCAGTTAGTCCTCATCAGCAATGCGACATCAAGATTATCCTCAGACCTTCGGCAACTGGGCATCGCCGGGGATTTCGACTACATCATCAACTCCTCAGAGGTCGGGTTTACAAAACCCGATCCCAACATCTACTTCGCAGCCCTGGCTACCGTGGGCGCAATTCCGAACCAGGCTCTGTTCATAGACGACAACGCCGGGCATGTGGCAGCAGCGACCAGATTGGGTATAGCCGGACACACTTATGCTGGAGCCGACGATCTTCGGCAGAAGCTGAATCATCTGAGACTTCTTCAATAACGAGGACACTTTGCCGGAACCCATTTTCACACTCCTGCGCCGAACCTACGCCTTCAAGAAGACGACAGACTGCGACATCCATCTCGACGTGTATTCGTCAGAGGCGATGACCGAAATATCTCCCGCCGTAGTGTGGATTCATGGTGGTGCACTCATAATGGGCAGTCGAGAAAACGGTCAAGGCCATGCGGCTCGCTACGTGGATGCGGGATATAGGGTCATCTCGATCGACTACCGGCTCGCCCCGGAGACCAAACTACCAGAGATCATAGCAGACGTCCGCGATGCGTTTGGGTGGATTCGGTCGAACGCAGATGAACTCGGTGTCGATCCTGCGCGAATTGGCGCGGTCGGACATTCGGCAGGCGGTCACCTGACATTGATGACGGGCACGTTCGATTCGAAGCCCAGGGCCCTGGTGTCCTTCTATGGATATGGAGATCTGATCGGTTCGTGGTATTCAAAACCGTCCCCGTTCTACCTGAAGCAGCGACATATCGGGCGCGAAGAGGCGATGGAGCAGATCGAGCCGAGAGCGATTTCGGAAGGCAGACGTCCAGGCACGTTCTATCTGTACACGCGGCAGCAGGGCATCTGGCCGATCAAAGTCAGCGGCTTCGATCCTGCGAAGGATCCCGCATTTTTCACCCCCTACTGCCCAGATCAGAACATCGACGCGAACTATCCGCCAACGCTGTTGCTACACGGGACAGACGATACCGACGTTCCATACGAACTGTCTGTGCGTATGCAGAACCGCCTGAAGGAGGCCGGTGTGGACCACGAGATGGTCACAATTGAGGGCGGCGGCCACGGATTCGACGGACGCTGGTGGGACCCTCAAGTGAAAGCCGCCTTCGCGAGAGTATTGGAATTCCTGGACAACCACTTGAATTGACAGAGTCATTCCGTTCAATGTTTGACTGCCGGCGTGTATGCGAGAAAGCAACATGACAGCGAAAGGAGTACGGTATTCATATGAAGCGTCGAGCACTTGGAAATACGGGAGTGAATGTCAGCGAACTTGGCCTGGGCACAGCTTTTATGTCTGACCAGGGCCAACAGGGAGTAAACGAATGTATAGCCCTGGCAGTTGACCGGGGGGTCAATTACTTCGATACGGCTGCCGCCTATGGCAAAGGCAAAGATGAGCGTATGTTAGGTGAGGCATTGCGTGGTCGCCGGGAAAAGGTATTCTTGGCGACCAAGGTAGGTGGTGTAGAAGATCCGGGAGGACACCGCAAAGTCAATTCTCTCATGCGACAATTTGAAGAGAGTCTGGGCAGACTTCAGACCGACTATGTGGATCTGATCCAGCTACATGAGGCAGATCAGCGAAAGTGGTGGTCAGATGATCCTGTGCCTAAAGAGATTGCCATATCCCACGGAGGACCGCTGATTATAGACGAGGAAGAGTATGACTTTCCGGCGGCGCCTTGTTTGGAGTTTCTTCGCATTGCAAAGAAACAAGGCAAGGCACGCTTCATCGGCATCACGGGTAAAGATGCGCGACGCCTTGCTCGGCTGGTCAGCGCCACTGAACTGGACTCAATGATGGTCGCACACCAATACAATCCAATTTATCGCAACGCTACTCGCTTTCTGCTTCCCCTTACCGAAGAAGAGGGCGTAGGAGTGGTTGGTGGTGCGATGTTTATGAAGGGCTGGCTTGCCGTTGCCAGGTCAGACTGGCGTGACCATCTGCCCGAATGGATGGATGAAAGTTTCCACCGCGCGTATTGCAAATACCTGGACATCCAGGCATCATCGGGCCTGGAGTTGCCGGAACTCACCCTGCGCTGGCTACTGCCTGAGCAACGTCTCAAATGTATCGTAACTGGCTTCAAAAATCCGCATGAAGTCGAATCGAATATCGACGCCATTGAGCGTGGTCCCCTCCCCGCCGATCTCCAGTCTGAGATTGACGCGATTGGGATCATACATCCATTACTGTATCAGGGAAGAACGACAATCTGAATCCCTATCCAATGATGTTACATCTCTAAATCAATCTCACCATCTATCTCAATCTTAAATGCATACGCCTGATCATTTGGTTTCTCGTTGGGCAAATCAATGTGCAAACCATCGTTATTCTGATTCCAGGTCAAGGGCTGATCGCATCCAAGCAATCGAACAGATCGAATATCGCCATCGCCAATGCGAGTGATAGGGCGGAGTGTTCCAATGTGATACGTGTCGCCCTTTGGGCACCCCATTACGATAGCATAGAGCGCATCTTTTGTACAGGTAAAGCGAATATCTGTTTCATCGCACAAATGATACCGCCATCTCTTGCCCTGCTCCCATATTCGCTCGACATTGCCCTCCGTTTGTATGCGCCATGGACGCGTACCGTGAATCGCCTCGCTATTCACACTGAGCCATTCGCCGATCTCACCCAACACTTTTACCTGCCCGTCGGGAATCGTGCCATCTGCCATAGGTGCAAGAGAAAGAAAAATACCGCCACCTCGGCTTACGGCATCAATCAGGCTCTTTAAAATGTATGCAGCAGAGCGATACTTTTGTCCTTCAATATACCCCCACGAACGTTCTGCGATATTGATGTCATCAATCCAGGGTCGCTCTATTCCCGGCAAACGATCACGGCCCTGCTCAAATGTCAACATACCCAATTCTCGTGGAAAATTAAACTTCCCATTCGTAGGCAGCTTATTCAGCACAGTAACGCCTTTGCCCCACTTCAGGCTCCTGTTAAAATAATGTGCCAGCACAGTACAAACTGCATCTTGTGCTGGCCCCTCACGGAAACGTCCGCCATCAAACCAGGTGAGATCTGGTTGATAGTTGTCAAACACTTCTATGATTTTCTTTTTCCACTCTTCCAGAAAATCTTCGTATTTACCCGTCACAGCATTCCAGTACAAGTCTGCATACTCAGGATCAAAGAGATCCCATCCCTTACTTTTCGCTTGCTCAATCTCCGATTCAGAAGGCGCTTCGCCTAACGTGCTGCTGCCTGGCAAATACCAGTTAAACGTGCGCATATGGTGAAATGTAGCTGAAATGCGCAAGCCCTTTTTTCTGAGTTCTGCAACCAGATCACCATACAAATCGCGTTTGGGCCCCATGTTTGCAGCATTCCATCGATTCACTTTGCAATCCCACAGCAAAAACCCATCGTGATGAACCAGTGAAATACCTGCATACTGCGCACCTGAGCCAGCAATAATTTCAGCCCACTGTTCTGGATCGAAATTTTCTGCTGTAAACCGCGGAATCCATTCTTTGTATCCCACCTTTGAAAGATCTCCAAATCGCGACACAAAATGCGCGTGCTCAGGTGAACCTTCGATATACATATTGCGTGCATACCACTCGTTGCCAAATGCCGCTGCCGAGTATGGTCCCCAGTGTGCATAAATGCCAAACTTAGAATCATTTACCCAATCGGGTATTTCATAACTGGTGAGGGATTCCCAATTGGGTTCATATTGATCTGCCATATCTCTACTCCTTTTGGACGTCTGGTTCGACATATTCAATAGTTTATCTCGACCATATAGTTTGAATCGGCCGAGCATTTTGTCAAGGTCTATGTGAAGCGCAAGACGAAGACACCAATCGCTGGCTTGACAAAAGACTTTGGCGTCTGCTATATTAGAACAGATTTTGGCATAGAGACCCTAACTTAATATAGAAGAGGACAAGGCATGAACATCGTTTCTGAACTTTTACAAGCGCGGGTTAATCGCCGACACTTCTTACAGGGTGCAGGCGTGGCACTATCTCTGCCCTTCTTAGAAAGCAGCATGGTGTACGGTGCGACAAATCCGAGGCGTCTGGTCTGCGTGGGCAATCATCTGGGATTTTGGCCGGGCGGATTTTTCCCCGAGCAGTCCGGCAAGGACTATGAGACGAGCCTGACGCTGAAGTATATCGATTCACACCGAAATGATTTTACTATCTTTTCAAATCTCGATCACGGTACGGGCGGTGGACACTCCGGCGTACACGTGTTTCTGAGCAGCATACGCAAGGAAGAAGCCGCAGGTTTTCCCGAAAAGAATATGACGCTGGACCAGGTCGCGGCTGAGTATGTGGGCAGTACAACGCGCTTTCCCTCAATTACCGCAGGGCTGGGCAGAGGTACAGACATGGTATGGACGCGGTCGGGCGTAAATGTGGCACCGATTAACAATCCCGCCCGCATTTTTCAGGCTTTGTTTGTACAGAATGATGAAGCTATGCGAAACGCAGAGCGGCGTACGTTATCAAATCGGGGCAGTGTGCTTGACGCCTTGCTCGCATCGGCAAAAACACTCGACGGGCAGTTGAATGCGGCGGACCGCGGTAAGCTCGATCAATATCTGACTTCGGTGCGCGATGTCGAACGTCGCCTGCAAATGTCGCGCGAATGGCTCGACAAACCCAAGCCAGAATCTCCGATTGAACCCGTGGAAGACCTCGAACGGATGCAAATTGAGGAAATGCCGCTTTTTTATGATCTGCTAACGCTGGCATTACAGACAGACTCGACACGGGTTGTGACCTTTGAAATCCCCATGGGCTTTAAGACGTCCGAACTCAACCTCGGAGGATATCACGGCCTTTCGCATCACGGCAAGGACGAGGGGCGATTGAAAGACCTGCAGATTGTGGAAAAATATTTGTTGACTCAGTTTGATCGGTTTCTGGATCGCCTCAAAGAAGC
>JAPOXY010000052.1 GCA_026706845.1 Gemmatimonadota bacterium | reverse complement strand
TGCTGAAGCAACAAGGTTTTAGAATCCCAATGCTTTAGATTTGGGAGTACGTCAATGAAACACAACATTTAACGGCTACGTCACAACGTAAAAGAGGTTGGCCCAAAAGCTGTTGACACACCGCATGTACCTGTCGGTGTGATCTGGGGTCCTCGCGCCGTCCCGCCAAGAACTCGCGCGAGGGCCTTTCTTTTTAGTACACGAAATGGTTGCCTTCGGGCCAACCATGTCACAAATTGAAATTTTCCCGAAAAACAAAAAGCACCTACCCGTCCCTTCACCAAATCGCCAAATTTGACGCAAGGAACAAGCAGGTGCCTCGTGGACTGGTATGGCAACGCTGCTGAAACGCTGTGCGTTTCGAAAATATTGTTTTTTTCTCCGGCCAGTCGGCAAAAAATATAGCCAATCTTATATTTGGGGTCAAGGGAGAAAATGGATTGGGGCTGGTAGATATGAATGAGGATAAAAAATGAAGCGGTTTCTCATCGTTATTTTACTCGGATTGATATGGACAGCTCAGGCGGAAGAAGACCGCAAGACGATTTTGTTTTTGGGAGATAGCCTGACCGCGGGTTATGGCCTGGATAAAACGCAGGCTTTTCCCGCGCTGATTCAGGCAAAGATCGATTCGCTCGGGTGGGGGTTTGATGTAATCAATGGCGGACTGAGTGGCGAGACATCGGCGGGAGGATTGCGGCGGGTCAACTGGTTGCTGCGGCGAAAAATCGATGTGCTGGTGCTGGCATTGGGTGGCAACGATGGCTTGCGGGGGATTCCCACGACTGAAATGCAGCAAAATTTGCAGGGGATTATAGATCGCGCAAAAGAGAAGTATCCAGATATTCAGATCATACTTATGGGTATTGAAGCGCCGCCAAATTTGGGAGATATATATACGACGGCTTTCCGTGCGGTGTTCCCTGTTCTATCTGAAAAGAATCGCGTGCCTTTGATACCCTTTTTATTGGAAGGGGTTGGTGGAATTCCGGAACTGAATCTGCCAGACCGCATTCATCCCAATGCTGAAGGGCATCGGATTATAGGAGAAACCGTGTGGCGCGTGCTTAAACCGGTTCTGGAAAAGAAGTGAGAAAATCACACTTCGCCTCGCAAAATTTCGAGTGGAGGGCGGTCGGCTATGCCGCGGCTGTTGAGCATGCCGACAAAGATAGTGAGCGCAGTGACGAGAGCAAAGACGCCGGCAATGGCCGCAGTGGGCAAGGCAAAGTGGATGTCGAAAATAAAGACGGTGACCGCCCAGGCACCGCCAATAGAGAGTATGAGTCCCGTCAGGGTAGCGAGTGCGCCCAGGAAGGTGTATTCCAGCAAGAGTATGCGGCGAATTTGTTTTTGAGATGCTCCCAGAGTACGCAGCAAAACGGCTTCACGAATGCGTTGATAGCGGCTGGTGGTGACTGCGGCAGTTAGCACAATGAGTCCGGTAATCACACTAAAGAGTGCCATGAAGCGCACGACAAAGGCGATTTGTGAGAGTACATCGTCAACGGTTTTGAGAATGAGGCCGAGGTCAACAGCCGAGACATTGGGATATTGTTGAACCAGCGTGCGTTGCAACATAGCGGATTGTTCCGTTGTGTTGATGCGCGTGGTCAAGACGTGAAACTGGGGAGCGGTTTCGAGTACGCCTTTGGGAAAGACTATAAAAAAGTTTGGCTGAATGCGCTGCCAGTCAACTTCTCGCAGGCTTTGTACTGTGGACTGAACGGGCACACCCTGGATGTCGAAGGTCAGGGTATCGCCGAGCGAGACGCGAAGCGAACGGGCAATGTCGCGCTCAAAAGAAATGGGGATGGGTTCTTCTGTCCATGTTGCATCGATCCATGTGCCGCCTACGAGGCGTTCTGAATCAAAGAGGTGATCGCGATAGGTCGAGCGGTATTCGCGTTGTATTGCCCAGCGCCGCACGTCGTGTATTCTACCGTAGGAACGCGCCTCCTGGCCTTTGATGCTCTTCAGGCGCATGGTTACGATGGGGGCATGGTGGATGACGGGCAGATTCTGTTTGCGAAGCAACGCGCTCACACCTTCAATTTGATCAGTTTGCACATCGACGAGCACAAAGTTGGGACGGTTGTCACCCCCTGCGATGGCAATTTGAGCGAGCAGGGCGTGTTGCACAATATAGAGCGTGGTGATGAGAAAGGTGCCGAGGCCCAGTGCGAGCATAAGAATTACGGTCTGGTTATACGGACGGTAGAGATTGGCCAGGCCCTGTCGCCATACGTATTGCCAGGTTGTGGGAAAGAAGCGGCGAACGGTTTTGACGATGAGCCACGATGCGCCTACGAGCAGTCCAAAGGCAATGCCAAACCCGATGGCAATGCCAATTCCAATGAGGATACTGCTGGTTTGCAAAATGCCCAATCCCGCGACAATGAGGCAAATCCCGCCGATGGTCATCAGTTGCAGGGGGTCTATTTTGGATCGCACATTTTCAAAAGATGCCCTCAAGGTGTGCAGGGGCGATGTGCGACGTATCGGCAATAGGGGAAGCAGGGCGAAGAGCAGCGATAGGCTCAGGCCAATGCCAGTGCCCTGAATAATCGCCCAATAGGAAAACTGAATATCGAGTTCAATGGGCAGGATTTGTGCGAGAACACCGGGCAGGAGATACTGAATACCCACACCGAGAAGAGAACCGCATCCCGTGCCAATAAGGCCCAGTGCGATGGCCTGGATGGCGTAAATGCAGAGGACCTGATTAGATTGTGCTCCCATGCAGCGCAAGATGGCGACGGTTGTTATTTTTTGGCGCGTGTAAACGTGAATGGCACTGGCAACGCCGATACATCCGAGCAAGAGGGCGGCAAAGGCGACCAGACTGAGGAATATGTAGAGATTGTCCAATATGCGGTTGAGGCGTCTTTGACGGCTGGCAACGGTTTCGGTACGCAAATTTTGATCCCCTCGATAGGGGCGAAGTTCGCGCTGGATAGATCCGATTCTCGTGCTGCTATCAAACTTAAAATAGGCCACATAAGACGCCAGACTGCCAAATTTGATGAGGCCCGTTTTATCGAGATGTGATAAGGGGATGTACACACGCGGTGCCACTGTGGCAAAGGCCATGGCCTCGCCCGATATTTTTGTGATGCGTCCGCCTATGATAAAGGTGTGGTTGCCAATTCGCACGGAATCGCCGACCTGAACGCCAAATTGGACGAGCAAGCCGTCGTCGAGTAGCGCGTGATGGGTGTGCTGAAAGGTCTTCGCCGCTTCTGATGGATTGGTTTCAAATGCGCCGTAATAGGGAAAGTCGCCTTGTAGCGCGCACCTGTACCAGGCGGGTCCCGCCGTTTTTGGGAAAGAAGACCATCGAGGCAAAGCGCACTTCTCGGGATTGCTCCCCACCCCAGGAGTTGAATAGGGAGTCAACCGCAGGCGCAAAAGCGCGCTGGCTGCTGACGCGCAAATCAGCACCTAAAAGTGTGCGCGCTTCGTTTTCGACAACGCGTTGCAGGTTATCGCCCAGAGCGCGCACAGCTACGAGCCCACCCACGCCGAGCAATATGCACGAAATAAAGAGCAGCAATCGGCGGCGATACGTGCGGCTATCGCGCCAGGCCATGCGCCAGGTCCAGGCGTTGAAGAGTGGGCTGGAGGTCTGGTTTTTGATGCTGGTGATTCGATCCATAAATTAGATTAAGAATTAGGAATGGGGAGGGGTATCCTGTTCATCCTTTAATCCTGCACATCCTGATCCACTTTGCCTCCTTGCAGGTGGATGATGCGCTGCGTGCGTGCGGCAATATCGTGATCGTGCGTGACGAGGATGAGGGTTGTGCCCGCTTCTCGGTTGAGGTCAAAGAGCAGATTGGCAATGGTATGGCTGGTGTCGGCGTCGAGGTTGCCCGTAGGCTCGTCGGCAAATAAAATGCTCGGTTGGTTGATAAAGGCGCGTGCAATGCCCACGCGCTGTTGTTCACCTCCCGAAAGCTGGGTGGGATAATGCGTCAAGCGGTCGCCCAATCCCACGCGGTCGAGCAATTCTCGCGCTTCGCCAAACACACCGTTTTGACCGCGTAGTTCGAGGGGAACCGCGACATTTTCAATGGCGGTGAGAGTGGGGATAAGTTGAAAGCTCTGAAAGACAAAGCCCACGTATTCATTTCGCACGGCTGCGCGTTGGTCTTCGTCGAGGCTGTCGAGGGCCATGCTGTGAAGGGTGACTGTGCCCGATGTTGGACGATCAAGTCCAGCACACAGACCAAGTAGCGTGGTTTTACCACTGCCAGAAGGCCCTACTATGGCACAGGTTTGGCCTTTGGGGATGGTGAACGTGACGTTGTCCAAAACGGTGAGTGGATGTCCCCCACTCGTGTAGGTACGGGTGAGGTTTTGAACTGCGAGTGCTGCGTTTGGATGGCTCATAGATATTGGTGATTAGTGGTTAGCAAAGCATGTACGCTGATTATCTCTTGCGTCTCTGGTTCTAATTCTTACCTTTGTGAGACCTCAAAACATAACATAGAGTTCCATTATGTGCAAAAAATGAGTGGAGGAGACATGCAAGCTGAGATTGTGATGATTGGAACGGAGTTGTTGTTGGGTGAAATTGTAGATACCAATGCCACGATGTTTGCCAAAGCACTGCGCGATATTGGAATGGATTTGTTGTATAAAACGACTGTGGGGGATAACGAAGATCGGATTGCGAGCGTTTTGAATATTGCGCTGGATCGATCAGATGTAATTCTGACATCGGGGGGCATTGGTCCTACGGTGGATGATATGACGCGGCAATGTGTGGCGCGTGCAACGGGACGCAAGCTCGTTTACAGTAAGGTATTGGAAAATCAGATTGCGTCGCGGTTTCGCAATTTTGGCCGTGAGATGGCAGATAATAACAAGCGACAGGCGTATATTCCCGAAGGCGCTATGCCACTGGAAAATCCCATGGGCACGGCGCCTTGTTTTTTGAGTGAAGATGCCAGGGGGCGCGGCTGTGTGATTTCGCTTCCGGGGGTGCCGCGGGAATTGGATTATATGTTGCACAAGGTCGTGATCCCGATTTTGATCGATCGCATGGGCGGTCGCAAAATTACCATGGTGCGCGTGTTGCGAACCTGTGCGGTGGGCGAGAGCAATATTGATCGCACAATTGGGGATTTGATGACTGAGAGCAATCCAACTGTGGGATTGGCAGCACATGCCGGGCAGACGGATGTGCGCGTGACGGCAAAAGCGGATACAGAGGAAGAAGCCGATGCGTTGATCGCGCCGATGGAAGCGGAAATCAGGAAGCGGTTAGGGGTTGCGATTTACGGTACGGGGAAAGAGACAGTGGCCGAGGCCGTGGGCGATTTGTTGCGAGAAAAAGGGTTGAAAATTGGGGTGGTGGATACGCTGACAGACGGTCAGGTCGTGCGGGAGTTCGAGGAGAATGGCGCAGGTGATGTGGTGGCCGCGCAAAGAGATGCTAATATGGATGGACAGGATGACCCTCGCGCTTTGACCGAAGCGATGGCTCAGGAGGTTGCGCCCGAGGATGGTGTGGGGCTGGCAATGGTTGGTCCTTATGAAGGTGGCGCGACGTTTATGGCTGTTTATGGCTCTGATCCACAAGCGCGAACATGTATTGCAAGTCGCCGCTTTCAGGATTCAGATCATATCCGTCGATGGTTGGTGATTCAGGGTTTGGATCTGGTGCGTCGGGCGGTGTTGGGCAAGTTGGCTTCGCCAGCAGATTAAATGAAATAGAATAAATAGGAGGAACGCAGTGCCGGATAACGAGTCTTTGTCTTATTCGAAGAGTGGCGTCAATATTGATGAAACAGATGCTGTTAAAAAAGATATGGCTTCAGATATCGGGCGCGGCGATTCGAGAGTGCTCAATAAATTAGGGGCCTTCGGCAGTCTGGTCGATGGCCGTTTTGAGGGGTATGATCACCCGATTCTCGTGCTGAAAACCGAGGAGCCTGGTTCAAAGCAAAAGTTGGCGTTTGAACACGGAAGCGTCAGGTCTATTGCCTATGATCTGGTCAATCATTTGATCAATGATATTATCGTTATGGGCGCTGATCCTTTTTATCTGCAAGATTGTATTGTCTGCGGTAAACTCGATCCCCCTGTTGTCAAAGCACTCGTTGGGGGGATTGCCGATGCTTGTGAGGCACAGGGATGTGCATTGACAGGTGGAGAAACATCTGTTCAGCCAGGGGTTGTCGAAGATGGGGTGTATATTTTGAGTGCTTCGGCTATTGGAGTTGTCGATAGGAATAATATTATTGATGGCTCTGCGATTGAGGATGGAGATGCGGTTCTCGCGCTTGCATCCAATGGTCTGCATACCAATGGCTATACACTTGTCAGGGCATTGTTGAAGAATAAGCCAGAGTTGAAAGATCGAGATATTCAGGGGGTGTCCTTTCTCGATATGATTTTGCGGCCACATCAGTGTTATTATCAGCCTCTGAAGGGTCTGTTTAAGGACGAGGGGTTGAAGGGGATGGCACATATTACCGGTGGCGGTATCCAGGATAATCTGTCTCGCATTCTTCCCGAGACCTGTCGGGCTGTGATTGATCTCTCACAACTCCAAATTCTCCCCATCTTCAAAACGATTCGCGCAGAGGGTTTGGTGCCAGAAGACGATATGCTGCGGACTTTTAATATGGGTGTGGGGATGACGCTTGTGTGCGCCCAGAATTCTGTGGCGAGGATTAAGGCTCATCTACAAAGCGCGGGATGCCATGTGTATCCAATCGGGCGCATTGCCAAAGGCCAGGAAGGCGTTGTGTTCACGGGAAAAGTTCGGTGGTGAAGGGATAGGATATGAGATCTAAAACTTTAGAACGAGCGGTTCCCTTTGCGTGGGATAATTGAGAAAGGACATACATGGACACACCATATCGCATCATTGACGTGAAGCCCCTATCTGGGGCACTCGGCGCTGAAATTGAAGGCGTTGATATTGCGTCGGAGATCAGTGAGGAACAATTCGCTGAAATTCATCGGGCCTTTGCGGATTACAGTGTGATTCTCTTTCGCAATCAGTCCCTCACGCAGGAACAACATATCGCATTTGCCCGACGCTGGGGGGATATCAATGTCAACCGTTTTTTTACGGGCGTAGCGGAAAATCCCATTATTGCCGAGGTGCGAAAAGAACCCGATCAGGAAACTAATATCGGTCGCAACTGGCATACCGATCATTCTTATGATACCATTCCCGCACTCGGCTCGATTCTCTACGCACGGGAGGTTCCCGAGTTTGGTGGCGATACGATGTTTTCCAGTATGTACAGAGCGTACGAAACCCTTTCGCCGGGGATGCGGAAGACGCTTGAAAGCTTAAATGCTCTGCACTCCAGCCGACATGTTTTTGGCGTAATGAAAGGCAGAAAACCCGATCAAAGCGGTCGGATTGGCAATCCCGAACTCGCCACGCAGGATGCTGTTCATCCCCTGATCATAAGGCATCCCATTACGGGTCGCAAAGCACTTTACGTAAATCCCATATTCACCGTTCAAATTGAGGGGTGGAAAAAAGAAGAGTCTCAACCTCTGCTTCAGTATTTGTACCAGCACGCTTCCCAACCGGATTTTACATGCCGCATTCGCTGGGAAGAAGATGCCCTCGCTATTTGGGATAACCGCGCGACATGGCATTGCGCTCTCAATGATTACCAAGGACAGCGACGCCTCATGCACCGCATCACGATTGAAGGCGTGCCGTTAAATTAGGAGTAGCTCATGCAAACGCGCCGCGATTTTTTATGTACTACCTTTACGAGTACTGCTGCTGTACTCGCCGCAAGTGCTTTTCCCTCATCGCTTTTCGCACAACAAAAATCCAATGTGCTCTTTATTGCTGTGGATGATCTCAATGATTGGATTGGCTGTTTGGGGGGACACCCGGATTCTGTAACGCCAAATTTAGATCGCCTGGCGAGTCGAAGTACTTTATTTACCCGTGCGTATTGCAATGCGCCTGCGTGCAATCCCTCGCGTGGTAGCCTGGTGACTGGCAAATTGCCCACGACAACGGGGGTGTATGAAAATGCCCATTCATTCCGGCAGCAGGATCCAGATGCCGTAACTCTGATGCAGCATTTTATGGGCAATGGATATTATGTTGCGGGTAGAGGGAAAATCACGCGGCAAGGGAGACCTGCTGATGTGGTATCCTATCACGACTATGTTCCCCAGGGACGGGATCCACTGCCTCCCAATCCACCGCTGAATGGTCTTCCAGATCAAGGCAGGTTTGATTGGGGACCAATAGATGTGCCGGTGGAGGAAATGGACGATTGGAAAGTGGTGCAGTGGGGCAAGGAGATGCTGAATAAGAAGCACGACAAACCCTTCTTTTTGGCCTGTGGACTCTATCGCCCGCACCTGCCGTGGTACGTGCCCCGAAAGTATTTTGATTTGTATCCTTCGGACGAGATCACATTGCCAAATATAGACGAAAACGATCTCGACGATGTGCCTCCTATCGGGCGATCCTTTGTCGCGCGGCGGGGTGATCACAAAAAAGTGACTGAGACGGACAATTGGCGGAGAGCTGTCGCGGGGTATCTCGCCTGTATTCGATTTGCCGATGATATGATCGGGGAATTATTGGATGCACTCGACAATAGTTCTTATGCCGACAACACGATGATTGTTCTGTGGGGAGATCACGGCTGGCACCTGGGCGAGAAACTCCATTGGCGCAAATTTGCTCTTTGGGAAGAGGCCACGCGCGTGCCTCTTATGATTTCAGCACCGGGCCTGGCATCTGGACGATGCGACCGCACGGTCAGTCTGGTCGATCTGTATCCAACATTTATTGACGTCTGCGGCTTGCCCAAAAGGGATGGTCTGGATGGTGTGAGCTTAAAATCCCTGATGGAGCAGCCCGACCGAGAATGGGACCGACCCGCGCTGACCACGCATATTCGGGGCAATCACAGTGTGCGCTCTGAACGATGGCGATACATTCGCTATTCAGATGGGACAGAAGAACTCTACGATCACGAAAATGACAGCCTTGAATGGACAAATCTTGCAGGCGATGCTCAGTACAAAGACATCATAGATGCGCACGCAGCCTGGATACCTAAAGTGGAAGCACCTACCGCAGAACCTCTGCGCCGCGAGTAGGGATTAATCGGTGGACAATTCCTCCCGAAACCCGGAGAAAATCCGTCATGAAAATCGCAAACGCAACCCGTCGTAGCCTCAATATTCCCTTTTACTGCAAACGGGTCGAACGCGCCATGCACCGCGCTCAGACTCACGATGAACGGGTCTATCTCTACCGTATTGAAACCGATGAGGGGATCGTGGGCTATGGAGATAGCCTGTCTGTTAGCGATGTGCATACACTGATCGGTCAGAACCCCTTCCAGATCATGAACAATGACGCCATCGGCTTTGGCCCACAGCTTGCTGTTCTGGACGCTGTTGGAAAGGCCGCTGATGTGCCCGTCCATGCCCTGCTCGGCACCAAATTGCGCGACCGATGCCCCATTTCCTGGTGGGACATTGATATGTCACCTGCCGACTGGGTCGCAGAGGCCAGAGAATCTCTCAAACGCGGGTACACTTCTTTCAAAATGAAAGCCCGCCCCTGGCGAGACATCCTCTATCAGGTCGAAGCCGTCGGCAAAGTCGTACCCGCAGATTACAAATTCGACATAGATTTCAACGGTTTTCTGCTCAATCAGGCAAAAGCGGAGATTATCCTCCAGCAGCTCGACAATCACCCCAATGTCGGCATCTACGAAAGTCCCTTCTACCTTTATGGCGATCTCATCGGCGCGCGGATTCTTCGCGAACGCGTATGTAAATCCGTCGTCGAACACTTCAGGGAAGAGTATTTGCCCGCCCACGCCTGCGATGGCTTTGTTATTGGCGGCGGTGTCACAGAAGTCCGCCGGCAGGCCGCACTCGCCGCTGCTTTCAACAAACCCTTCTGGTTACAAATGGTTGGCACTGGAATTACCACTGCCTTCGCCGTACACCTCGGCTCTGTCCTCTCCCACGCCCAGTTGCCCTATATTACCTGTCACGAACTCTGGAAACACGATTTGCTCAAAAAACGCCTCGACGTGATCGACGGTCACATCCAGGTCTCCGATGCTCCTGGCCTGGGCATTGAAGTCGATGAAAAAGCTGTCGAAAAATATACGGTTGATCCCGATACACCCACACCTAAAAGGCTCTACCGAGGCAAAAAACGCATCCTGCGCATTTCGTGGCCCGGTGTGGGCAAACAGAAACGCATCTGGGAATTTACCGATGAAGCCATCTACCAGAAGACCTTCTACGCAGGTAGCATCCCCGGATTTGAACGCGGTGTTACCCTGGAAGTCATCGAAGACGACGATAGCGCGACTTTTAAAAAAGCCCATGCCACGCTGGCAAAACGCGAGGCAGCCATACCCGCTCTGACGTGAATTAAAGCCGGGAGAACTCATCGATGGCATCCGTAACCTTTAAAGGCGTCTTTCCCATCCTCGTCACCCCATTCGATGATCAGGGCAACCTCGATCTGGAATCCTTTGATCGAACGGTACGCTTTATGGCCGACATCGGTGTAAACGGCGTTACTATCATTGGTGTACTCGGTGAATCCAATCGAATGCTGGATGCCGAACGGGAACAGCTTATTAAAACCGCTGTGGGCGCTGCAGGCGGGCGCATCCCCGTTATTGTGGGCACGAGCTACAGCGGCACACGGGCGACCCTTGAACTCAGCCGGATGGCCGAATCTCTCGGCGCCGCCGGTGTGATGGTTACCCCTTCGTGCGAATCCGTGCCCAACGAAGACCGCATCTTCGAATTTTTCCAGCAGGTGGCCGAAGGTATCTCCATTCCCATCGTCGTACAGGACCACCCCGCCTCTACCCAGGTCCACATGTCCGTTCCCCTCATTCTGCGCCTCGTCCGGGAAATTCCGCTCGTCGCCTGCATCAAAGAAGAAGCCGTGCCCACGCCGCCCAGGATTACTGCCCTCTTGGATGGCATTGGAGACCGTGTGGTCACTATTCTCACCGGCCTCGGTGCTCTCTACGGTGCCTTTGATCTGACTCGCGGGGCACACGGTTTTATGACTGGCTTTGCCTTTCCCGAAGTTCTGCTCGCCCTGGTTCGGAGTGCTGAAAATAGAGACTTTGATACCGTACACGACATCTATCACCGATACCTGCCGCTCATTGTGTACGAACAGCAGCCGGGAGTGGCCATCCGCAAAGAGATTTTCCGCCTGCGCGGCCTTATCGCCAGTAGCTACGTGCGCCATCCCGGCGCAAATATCGACCCCACCACTGCCGACCACTTGAAATCACTCTTGCGCAAAATGCTGCCCGGCGCAGATATTACGAGGCCTATCGAGGTGTGAACGGCAGGATTTAGGCTTTAAAAGAGGATTTGATCATGAAAATCATCGACATCGACATCATCCCCATCTACCCCAAAATCGCCGACCGGAATGCCGATCAGAAAGCCCGGTTTTTCAATATAAACCATCGTACCATTTTTAAAATTACGACTGACAATGGCATTGTGGGCTATGGTGATGCACGCTGTGAGTCCCCTCTCAAGTCCACTGTAAATCACCTGATCGACCGCGATCCTTTTGACTTTATCAACGCCGATCTCAACAGTGGCCTGATGGGCGCACTCTACGATGCCATGGGCAAATACCTTGAAATTCCCGCGTACAAACTCATGGGTCAGAAGATACGCGACCGCGTACCCGTAGCTGCCTGGACCCGCCCTGCCTCCCCGGAAGACCTGGCCAAAGAGGTTCAGCGAGCTGTAGAAGAAGGGTATATGATCTTTAAAATCCACACCTGCGCCTATTACGACGTGTACGAACAAACCAGAGCTGTTGAGGAGGTTGCTCCGCCCGGTTTCAAGATGCATTACGACTTCAATCACAATCGGCCGCTTGCCGCTGTCCTGCGCATTTTGCAGGAGTTGGAGAAGTCTCCCGTCGTAGGTATGATCGAAGATCCCCTGGTCTTATCCGATGTCGAAGGCTGGCGCTTTCTGAGGGAGAAAACCAGTTTGCCGCTGCTCATGCATGTCCCTCAACTCGGCGGAGGTCAGGAGATTATTCGCGGTTGCGCCGATGCCTACATGATCGGCGAAGGCGGCATTGGCTCTACCCTCGTGCGTGGATTTGCTACTGCCCTGGCCAATGTCTCCTCTGTCATCCAGCTCACAGGCGGTACCCTCACCAAAGCCATGGCTCTGCATATGGGCGCCGTGATTCCCAACGTGGCTCATTCTACCAACCTGGACGACCAGTACGGTGAAGACGTTGTCAAACAGCGCATCGAAGTCGCAGGCGGTTCCTCTCCGGTACCCAAAGGCCCCGGCCTCGGCGTAGAAGTTGATGAAGACGCGCTGACCAGATGCGCCGCCAACAAACCCACTGTTATTCCCCCCACTATTGGCATCCTGCATCTACCCGATGGCCACAAGCTCTATACCAGAGGATTCCCAAACGTTGCTCGCCTCACTGGTTTCCCCGAAGGCAACATCCGGGGCATTCGCCTGGATGTCTGGGAAGACGACGGTTCCGACAAGTTCAAACAAACCCTGCAACGCATCGATCAGCAGGGTCCGTTTATGGAAAAATAGTAGGTCTCTTATTATGCACACCAGCACCCTCTTAGTGTCTCAGGACTTTGAATACTGGCAATCTGGCGAAAACGGCCTCACTTGCGTCGATTTTGAGACTTTCTGTCCGGACTACCACGAATTGGACCGCACGGGTGTCATCTCTCCCCATCTCGAAGACGGCATACTGCACACCGGGTATGCACTTCTGGCACTGACCACTGCCTTTTACGATATCTGGCGCGCTCGCACGAATGATTTTTTTATCTATCCCCAGCACTTTGCCATCCTGGACATCACCAGAGAAGGCGTCAATACGGGATGCGGGCGCCTGCCACTTGAGAAAAATACGCTGGGTGGTCCCTGGGGCAATTTAGATGTCTGGCCCAACTCAAAATGGATTCCCGCCCAGGGCAGCGTTTCCGGCATGCTCAAGAAAGCGTTTGACCTTCAGATCAACCGCCTGTTCTGGCCCGAAGCCTTCCGCCCAAATCGCGAAGAAAAATCTCTACCTGCTTATGCGGTCAAAATGCTCCGTACTCACCTGAAAGCTGTCTATTATTACAACACCTCCGAACCCAATATCGAAATCCATACCGCACAAAACGTGCAAGATCTTCTTCAGATGAGCCTCAATAGACTGTCCGACATAGATGGCCTATCAATACAACACTTTCTCCGGCGACAGGTTCTCGAAAATCCACAGACCGATCATCGTTATGTCGAACAGTATCGCAAAGTAGATCTGGATCATTTTCTTAACGACATGGCAGACTGCTTTGAAAATGCCTGATTGAGCCTCTCATAATTTTCTCTTGCGGGGAATCCTTTGGCCAACGGTCAACTCTTACACCTACTAACCGCCCGCGCCGAGTCTAAAAATCCGCTTCGCGTGGGCCTCATCGGCACTGGAAAATTCGGCACCATGTTCCTAGCCCAGGCTCGTCGCGTTGCGGGTCTGCACGTCCTGGGTGTGGCCGATCTATCCCTGCACCGGGCGCGTGAAGCCCTCAGGCGTGCTGAGTGGCCGCCCGAACAATTTGCCGCATCCCACTGCGATCACGCCCTCAAAACCGGCGCCACCTTTCTCACCGATGACGGCGATGCCCTCATCCGGGCGGACGGTCTGGACGTTCTGGTTGAAGCCACTGGCAATCCTCTCGCAGGCATCCACCACGCCCTTCAAGCCATCGAACACGGGCGCCATCTGGTCATGGTCAATGTCGAAGCAGATGTTTTGGTCGGTCCCCTCCTGGCTCAACGTGCAGCATCTGCTGGTCTCGTGTACACCCTCGCCTATGGCGATCAACCGGCTTTGATCTGTGAATTGGTTGAATGGGCCCAGACCAATGGCTTCGACATTGTCTGCGCTGGCAAGGGCACCAAATACCGGCCCGCGTACCACACATCCACCCCTGATACTGTCTGGGAGCACTACGGTTTCGATGCAGAAACTGTTGCAGAGGGTGATCTGAACCCTCGTATGTTCAACTCTTTTTTGGACGGTACAAAATCCGCCATTGAAATGGCCGCTGTCTCAAATGCTACCGGCCTGAATCCCCAGCCCGAAGGCCTGAAATTCCCGCCCTGCGGCATCGACCAGTTGCCCGATGTTTGCCGGCCTCATAGCGATGGGGGGCAGCTTTCTCACAAGGGAACCGTCGAAGTCGTCTCCAGCCTGCAACGAGATGGAACTCCTGTAGATCGGGATCTACGCTGGGGTGTTTACGTCACCATCGAAGCTCCCGGCGACTACATCCGCCGCTGCTTCTCTGAATACGGCCTTCCCACTGATTCCACTGGACGTTACACGGCCATCTATCGCCCCTACCACCTGGTTGGCATGGAACTCACCACCAGCGTCTTGCGCGCTGGCTTGCGCGGCGAAGCCAGTGGCGCGCCCGTTGTTTTTAATGCAGACGTTGTCGCTACGGCAAAACGCGATCTCTCTCAGGGAGAAGTCCTGGACGGCGAAGGCGGCTACCGCGTGTACGGCAAACTCATACCATCTGATCAGGCTCGTACATCCAATACCCTGCCCATCGGTCTGGCTCACAATCTCAAGCTAAAGCACAAAATCGCGGCGGGACAACCCATACACCAATCCGATGTCGAATTGGACGAAAACAACGCCATTCTCCGCCTTCGCCGGGAAATGATACAATGCTTTGCAACGACGAAAAAACCCCGATAGTGCAAAGCTATCGGGGTTTTTTTATGGATGCGTTCCTGCTTACGACGCCTCTGTGCGGAATAGAGGGCGAAGTTTTTTGAGGATGGCGTCGAGTTCTCGGTGGTCGTCTTCATCCATTTTTGTGCTGCCAGGCGCGCGCATACCGCTTGTTTTGAAGATGCCCCGGCGAATGAGTACTTCTTTGACCAGGCGGAGACCGAGGATTTGGATCAGGTTGGTGAGTGGAAGGAGTTGATCGAAAAGATCGCGTGCTCTGTCTTCATCGCCTGATTGGAAAGCATCCCAGATATCAACGTGAATATCCACAACCGGGGCGCCGGGCATAAAGCCACTGGCGCCTCGTCGCATTTCTGAGATCATCCAGCGGCACCAGGCCCCGCCAAAAACGCCCTGACAGTGATCACCTGCTTCGGCGACAATGGCACTGATGTGATGTGCGCTGGGGTTGGCTTCTTCTTTGACGTAGATGAGGTGCTCGACTTCGGTGAGCAGGCGAACGAGTGCAGAAGGTTGCATGCCAGCACCTGCGTTCTGGATGAAAATGGGCAATTGTCCCGCGCTGGAAATGGCCTCAAAGTAGCGGAGATTTTCATCTGGTCCACCGCTGCCCATATAGGGTGGCATGGCGATGACGGCATCGGCACCTGCGCGCCCGGCATGGGCGGCGTGCTCGGTGGCTGTGGAGATGTTGGTGCCAGCCACACCGGTGATGACGGGGATGCGTTTGTCGGTTTTTTTGACGACGATTTCGACCAGGGTTTGTCGCTCCCGGTCGGAGAGATATTGAAATTCACCTCCGAGTACGGGAAAGACCATGCCACCCGCACCAGCGGCGATGCAAAAGTCGATTTGCCGTTCAAGGCTTTCGATATCGAAGTCGCCGGATTCGGCAACGGGTGTTTGTAATACGGGCAAGATACCGCGGATGGGATCGCTCACGGTGGTCTCCTGTGTTAGAAATGATGACGGCTAATAATCGTACGATAGTGAAATATTCCAGCGACGCGATAGGCCGAGGAATACGCGAGCGCTTGCTGCGTCGTGATCGTTGCCGTCATCTGCGTCGGATATATAGCGTTCGTCGAGCAAATTGAAGACGTGCAGTTGGAGTTTTACTTTGCCATTGCCAAATGTACTGCCGGGCAAGGTGTAGCCCACATGCAGGTTTATCAGGTTGTAATTTGGGACCTGCCAGGACTGTTTTCGGTCGCTGGCATCTGTTCGGTTGGCGGGATCGAATTTGGCGTAGTGATCCATAAATCGCCGCAGATTCAGCGAGGCGTAGAGGCCTCGTGTGGGAAATACCGTGCCGCTTAACGCAAGGGTTTTTTGCGCCGAGTCACCCACTTTTAGCCCTTTGGCATAGACCTGAAAGTTGCCGATGGCAGATGGGTCTTCTTCAGGGGAAAATGTGACATTGGCATCGTTGAGCCATTCCCAATTGCCCAGCGATAACATGCCGCGCACTTCCAGCATGGAATGGGGACGCGCTTTCAGGTCGAACTCTATACCTGTATGCCGCGCGTCAATGCCGTTTAGCAAAAACCGGAAGCGCTGGTCGAGTTTTTCGCTGTAAATGCTCTTGGGCCACGAACGGTCTATCCATCTGGTGTAATAGAAATTTGTGTTTGCTGTCACTACGCCGCGTTTGAAATACCCGGTGCCCAACTCAAAGGAGGCGACTTTTTCATTGAAGGTGGGGTCGTAGAGGCTGTTGTCGTAGTGATAAACGGAGTCGAATTTGGGGGCTGTTGAAAGCCAGCCGATGTTGGCATACATATTGACTGCGGGGGTTGCATTGTAGTTGCCGCCCACTTTTACGGTGTAGCCTTTGAAGTTTTCCCAGTCTGTTTGATCCCAGTCGCCGTTGACCTTTGCGCGGAAATAGTCGATGCGTTTATAACCAGTTATGGATCCCGATGTGCTCAAAAATGCCGTAAAGTTGTTAAATCGACCTTCGAGTTGTGCAAAACCACCGCCCCAGCGCGTGAGGCCGTCGTTGTGGTAGGAGACTTTGTCTCCGAGTCGCTTCACGGAGGTCGTGGCATTTCTGTCCCAGGGAAAGACGTAATAATCGGCACCGAGTAAATTGCGCACTTCGCGCCAATGTTGCCCTCTGTAATAGCGCAAGTCTATGCCAAAAGCCAGCGTATAGATGTCGCTCAAACGGTATTCGGCTGTGCCCAAATACCCATACCAGAAGTGCTGGTTGACCGAGTTTCGGATGACGGTTCTTGCCGCAATTTCATTGACACCTACTTCACCTGCGCCTACCAATTCGGGATGGGCTTCCGATGCTGTTTGGGTGTTCAATTCATCGGCAACGCGTTGCCAGTTGATGCTGCCATCGGGTAGCGAGCGCGGGTTGGTGCCCAAACGCCCTGTGCCGCCGCCTTTGCCGCGCGAAAAATAAAATACGTTGGACAGGATGAATTGTTCGTTGGGTGTCCAGTACCAGTTTAGATTGATCTGGGGTTTGTGGTAAAAATTCTCGCGTTCCATGATGATTTCACTGTCGCGCGCATCGTGTACCTGGCCGTTGTAGTACTCCTGGTAGGATGAGAATGGCGAGCGTCCCCAGTTGGGGTTGTAATCGATGCCGTAGTTTCTCGCATCCGAAACATCAATGCCCAGAGATCGGGCGTAATCGGCATCAAAGGTTGCGATGGATTGCTTGTAGAGGCGGTGTCCGTGGCGTTGCGGCGCGCCTACGACAAACAGGTCAATTTTGTGTGTCTCAGATGCTAAAAAGCTCAGCGCACCAAAGTAGGACCACGCCGATGTCCAGGCCTGATCGGGCAGGCCATCGCCAGTTTTGCGCGTGAGGCCCAGGGTGAAAGCGGTTTTGCCGTTCATCAAACCCGATGAAAAATTGACTGTGGTTTTGTAAAAAGCGTTGTTTCCCGTCTCCTGTTTGATTTTGAACCCGCGCTGTTGGCGGGCGATGTCGGTGACAATGTTCATGGTGCCACCCACTGAGGCTATTGCCAGATTTGAGGCACCCAATCCGCGCTGTACCTGGATTGACGATGTGACATCGCTCAGGCCATCCCAGTTGGACCAATAGACCCAGCCGTTTTCCATATCGTTGACTGGCACGCCGTTGATCATGACGGCGACGTTGCGCTGGTCGAATCCCCTCACATTGATGCGAGAATCGCCAGGGCCTCCACCTTGCTCGGTTGCATAAACGCCCGGCGTATCATTCAAAATCATCGGGAGATCGCGCGAGCCGAGTTTGCGCTCCATATCGGCTTTTGGTACGTCTGAGAAGGCAACGGGTGTTTCGCGCAGTTTGGCGCGGTCGGCAACGACGGTGACTTCTTTGCCTCGGAATGCTTCGGGTATGAGTTCTATAAATAACTCAGCAGTATCCGCTTTTACAACGATGGCGTTGCGATATTCTTTGTATCCTACAAAACTTATGACGAGTGTATAGCTGCCTTCGCCGACTCTGGTGATCTCAAATTGTCCATCGAGATCTGTAGCAGTTCCCCGCCCAACACCTTCTAAATACACGTTTGCGCCCGGCAGGGCTTCACCGGTTTCAGCATCGCGCACTTTGCCTTTTAACTCAGCGGCAGACAAGGTTGAATGGGCCAGAAAGAACAGAGCAAAAAACATAATCAGTTGCTTCATATTGTATCTCCTCAGTAGAAAATGGATCAGGACACATACGCTATGTGCGGCGTATTGGACGATGTTATTACGATAAATCTAAATATATACAATGTTCGGTTGACAACAAGTGTGATCGGGTAAAACAACTCTGCAATGAGATTCGGCCTGCGTTGGCAATGCGCAGGCCGTTTTTATTTTAGAATTTGCGGTCTGGCACTTTCCAGTTGGCGTACCAGATAGAGTCTTCCGGGAGCGTGGCGTCGTCCGACCAGGCTGTTTGCATGGTGAGGAAGTTGGGTAGTTCGGGGCGGATAACGGTTTCCCAGATGTGTTCGACCTGGTCAAAGGTGCGTAGTTTTTGTGTGGGTTTTTCCGATTCATACGCGGCGAGTAATTCCCTAACTTTGTTGCCGAGCCACTCGGTTTCGTCATTGACCATGCGTTCGCCAATTTGGCGATTGGATTCGCGGACGTTTTGGCCCATTGCAAAGTGCGGACCGGGTTCACTTTTGGGTGGTAAACGGGAGATATCGACACAGTCGGGTTCCATGGCCCAAAGAAGTGAGGTTTCGACTTTTCCCGCGTGGTCGCCACCGCTGTTGTTGTTATTGTCAAAGCCGGGTTGGTTGGCTTCAAAGTCGGGTAGGCTATACAGGCGCATGCCCACATGGGGTTGGATGAGTTCGCACAGGGTTTTCAGGTCTTGCCAGTTGGGGCCGTAGTGCCCGGTGAGGAGGATGGCCGCGTGAAAACCGAGGGTGTCGGCCTGACGAATGTGATAGCAGATGTTTTTGAAGTGTTGCCAGGGCGGCATACAGGTTAGCCAGGATCGTTTGGATTGTCCAACCGAGCGTTCTGACCAGAGGGCATAGCCCCCAATTTCGTGGATATGCCAGTAGTCGGGCGGGGCGACGATGCCGCCGTGTTTATGCGCGGTGCGAACGGCAATGCCGTGGGCTTTGAGGGCGTCGAGCCCCACGGCATTTTGTGGGCCGTGTGGTTCGCACAGGCCATAAGGGAAATAGACGACTGGACAGGCTTTGAATGCGGCTTCGAGTTCATCGGGGAACATGCGCTCCCAGCGTACGTCTCTCACGGCGGAGTACTCCTTTTAAAAAATTGGAATGAAGCTACGATTCCAAATCGTGGTGCAGTTTTAGTTGGGCGATAAATTCTGGTGTGAGTGTGGTTTCCGAGTTTTTGAGATGGTCTATGACATCATTCCCAAGTGCTGTGTTGAGATGGTAGTGTTGTACAGATTCGTTGATTTTGATGAAGCCCAGGCGGTTTATAAGGTCCGGATTCTTTGTGCCGTTGACGATGGGCGCGTAAAGGGTGCAGTTGGTGAAGCGCGTGCCCAGTGTGCTTTGCAAAATGTAAAATTGCTCTGGTGCTTTTTTTACGTCGGGCTGGAGGCGGCACTCGGTAAATACGAGTTCGCCCCGCAAATTGGGTGCGGTTATGGTATTCAAACCGCACCGTTCAAAAGTCGCACTGGCAATGCAGTTGCCCAGGTATGCGCTAATATTTTCACAGTCGGTAAATCGCATTTTGGGATAGAGGGCGAGTGCATCGGCATAGTCGGTCGCCGATTCTCCACCGATCAGGATATGTACCTGTTCGTCATCGTCGGCAATTTCCTGAGTGAATTTTTCGAGTTGAATATTGTCGCAGATGATGGTGCTGTTGGCGTGGAGTTGCGTGCCATCGTAGCCGCCGTTGCGGCGCAGGTCGTAGTGGTGTGGATTGGGTATGCGGATGAGGCGAACGCCCTGTTTTCTGCCTTCGACAGTGATGTTTCGAAATTCAATGCGATGGGGAAAGAAGAGGCGGGTATTGTTTTTGGTTTTGGAAAAGGGGACTGTGTCCATGAGCCAGCACGGTGCATTCGATTTGGGTGCTGCGCTGTAATCGATGAGCAGGTCTTCGATTGTGACCGTGCGTGCAAAGCCTATGGGATACTGGTAGTCGAAATCGGATGGGCGACAGGATAGGACAGAAACGCGGCCATTGCCACTGGGCATTAACCGACAGCCGCGGATGCGTATGTGCCCATCCCATTTGGCTCCATAGTCGCGTCTGAAATTGACAAATTGATTGCCGTGACGCGTGGTGTTTTCGATTACCAATTCACCGCCTCCTGTCAAGGCGATGCCTTTGAAGCCAATGGTGCAGTTGCTGATGTAGAGGTTCCAGCAGTGAAAATGCACATCGATGCGGTTGAGACGACAGTTTTCAACGCGGAAGTTTTTGTTGAGGTTGGTGCCAAAAACACCCCAGGCTACCCAGCCGCCTTCTGCTGTGATGTTGCGAAAGGTGCAATTGAGCATCCGTGCACCGCCAATGCCGTAGGTGCCCGCGCTGAGGACTTTTTCGTCTTCTTCGCGATTTTTCTCCCAGGGCATTGCGCGGATGTTTTCCAGTGTGACGTCGTAAACACTGCTGAATACGTAAAAGCCGCGACGGGGGTGCATGGAGATATCTCGGTTCCCCTTTTCCAGACCCATCCATTGTTCGCGGATGATGGTGCGGCTGCGCCGAATGGAGATGCCGTGATGGTGATACCCCCAGGATTCACCGCTGCCACTGTCGCCAGAAAAGTAAAATCCGCCGCCTTCGACTATGAGGTAATTGTCATTGCAGGGTATGGCAGTGATGTCGGTGAAGTTTTTGAATTCCCAGGCTATATCGCCAATGATGCGACCCTCTTCTTCAACATAGAACAGTTCTTCGCGCGCCCATCCCGCCTTTGAATAATTGCCTTCCCGAATGCCAATGCGGTCATCATCATCTTCGGCGATGATGAGATGGCCTGCATATTGTGCCAGTTCGGGAATGAGTTGTATACCGGGTTTTAGTTTTTCCAGTAAAGCGGCTTTGATGGTTTTGTCTCGCGTGAGTTTTTTTGACGGGTGATCGTTGAGAATTTCAAAGCGAGGCTCCCTTCGGCTGTTGTACTGTTCATCGATGTGAAAAATTGTTTGCCCCCAGGAGACGCTGGTTTTGATGGGTATGTCGTTGGTTTGCAAGATCCAATATTCTCCGCTTAAATTTACAATTGGGACTTTGCGGGCGTTGGCGTATTGATGCGCCAGGGTTATTTGTACGCCATCGTCGTTTTCACCATCGCCAATCGCGCCAAACATTTTGTAGTTCACGGCTTTGTTTTCGTGCAAGATAGCGACTAATCCATTGTCCAATGCGATGATGTCGGCATCGTTTGGCTGGATATTCCCATCTGTTTTTTCGATATGATACAGGGCTGCGCCGCCGTCACCGGGGATGTAAAAGCCCGCGGTTTCTACCCAGTCACCTTCGCGGATTTCGGGCGAGGATTTCATAGCTTGAACGATGGCGTAGCGCGTTATGGTTGCACTGTTTGTTGTGTTCACGGCGATCTCCTGAGACAATGCGCGCTGTGTAAGGACAAGGCCACTGATCCCAATGCCAGCGATTGCTTTGCGTCTGGATAATTTATGTGGTTGTTTGGACATGATTTTTTGGAATGTCAAATTTCTACTGTACTTTTCCGCGCCCGGCAACTTTCCATACGTGTTCTACATTGCCATTTCGCACGGCATAGACTTCGTCGTGGAGATTGGTGGTCATGCCCTGATGCAGGGGAATGACAGAGAGGCGGTCGCCTACGGTGAAGGTGCGGTTGCATTCTGATACATCGACGTGTCCGTGTTCGACAGACATGCCGTAGATTCTGGCATTGGGGTGTTCGACGATGTATCCATAAGGGGTGGGGGCATAACTGGTGAATGTTTTTTGCCCGCCATCGATGATGACGCGGTCAGGTGCAGGTGTGCTGACGATGGTGACTATCATGCGTTCGGCACAGGTGATGGGGTTGGGTGGATTGTTTTCGCGGTTGATGCGGCGCAGGCCTTCAAAGACGTAAGAACCAATGCGGGTTTCGGTGCAGCCAATGGCTTTGGAAACTTCGGCAGAGCCCGTGCCACCCCCGCTGATGGTGTTGAGCGCGATGCCCGCGCTTTGAAGCAGGTCGCGCGTTTGGTCGATGAAGGTTTTGGCGCGTTCGTGACTGGGATAGGTCATGATGCCCTGGAACTGAAGGCCGGGCATGGTTGTAACTGCCTGCGCGAGTTCAAGCGCGGCTTTGGGCGATTGTACACCGCAGCGATTGCCACCGGTGTCGCATTCGATGAGGATGTTGATGGTGACATCGTTTTCTGTTGCCCCGTCGGATAGACCGCGCGCGGTGATTTCAGAATCGACAGCGACGGTCATGGTGGCGCGTTTACACAGTGCGGCGAGGCGTTTGACTTTGATGGGTCCGACGATATTATAGGGGATAAGGATGTCGGGAATGCCCGCTTCAACCATGGCTTCGGCTTCGCCCACTTTTTGGCAGACGATGCCAATGGCTCCCGCAGCGAGTTGCATTCTGGCGATTTCGGGGATTTTGTGCGTTTTGGTGTGTACGCGCAGGGGAATGTCGAATTTGTCGCACGCTTCTTGCGTTTCCCGAATATTTTTTTCGAGGATATCGAGGTCGATGGTGAGTGCTGGTGTGTCGAGGTCGTGTATGGTCATGGCAATATCTGTTATTACAAGGTGAAAGACGATGTTGTGTGGGAATAGGCAATGTACGTTGGTATGGGAAGGGCGTCAAGCGGTTGTAAATAGGTTAATCTCACCGATAGTGCATTGACAATGTGCAGGTTGTTTTGTTATTTGAGAGGCGAAGACTGGGGAGGGTGGGCTGACCGCTGATAGCTATTTAACTGAGGAGGCAAAATGGCAGATAAATTGAAGGTGGGGATTGTCGGGGTGGGAGGTATTGCGCGAACACATGTTCCGGGTTGGCAAGCTTCAGAACACGCCGAATTGGTGGCTGGAAGCGATATTAGCGAAGATGTGTTGAAGAGTTGGGGCGAGCAATATGATGTAAAAAAACTGTATGTGAATCCGGAAGATTTGTTTGCCGATCCAGAGATCGATATTGTGGATGTGTGTACACCAAATAATTATCACGCGCCTCTATCTATCGGCGCGCTGGATGCGGGTAAACACGTGATTTGCGAAAAACCACTGGCACCCAGCCCTCAATTGGTGAAAGATATGATTGCAGCGCGAGATCGATCGGGCAAGTTGTTGATGTGCGCGCAGTCGTCGCGGTTTGCAGGGTCATCTCTGGCGATGAAGCGGGAATTGGATACCGGGGTGTTGGGAAATGTGTATCACGCGCGATGCTGGATGTTGCGGCGGTCAGGGGTGCCCGCGCGACCGGGTTTTATTATGAAAAAGCACAGCGGCGGCGGGCCGTGTATTGATATTGGTGTTCACGTTTTGGATTTGACCCTGTGGTTGATGGGTAATCCCAATCCCGTAGCTGTAACAGGTGTGGCAAAGGCGGAGTTGGCGCATCAGGAGGGCGCGTTCAGTACGATGGGGCGCAGTGGTGGTGCGATTCCCAAAGAATTTGATGTGGAGGATTTTGCAGCGGCTTTTGTGCGGTTTGAAAATGGGGCTTCGCTTATTCTGGAGACGAGCTGGATATTGCATCAAGGTCCCACAGCAGAACGGCAGATATGGCTTTACGGCACGAAGGGTGGAGCGCATTTGCCGAGTTGTGAGATCTATTATTCGGATTACAAGACTCAGCAACATCACAAATACGCATTGCAAGATACGGGCGATATCGCCAGAGCGCACGCGCTGGAATGCATGACGTTTGCCAGGGCGATAGCAGAGGGTAAGCCGTCACCAGTACCTGCTGAGCAGTCGCTTCAGGTGATGGCGATTTTGGATGGGATTTATCGCAGTGAGGAGGAGGGACGTGAAGTGGATATAGCGGGAGATGCAAAAATAATTGGGAAGTAAAAATTAAAAGCACCCCATTCTGGACGCCTGCTTAAGGCATGCAGGCGTGACGACAGGAATAACGATTGTCATTGCGGCTTGTTTTTAGCCGCAATCCAGTGTCTTGTTTGTCATTATTGATTAAAAGACTTTGTCGTCTTTGTTTTTCTTTTTTAGAGTATTTTTAAATCGGCGTTCGGGGGATTGAGGCGCGCGATCGATGAGTTTGTTGGGTCTGCCCATTTGTTTGATCAGATCAAAAGCATCATAGAGTTCACCTACTGCGGTCATTGCGCGGTAGTGCAGCGTGTCGCCCGAGATAGTAATGACCTGATAAAGCTGTGTGTTTTCCGCACCGCGCGTCATCCAGCGGTCTTTTCTGAGTGTGAGTTGTTTGGGACCGCTGACCGATACGACATAAACTGTACCTTTGGTTGTGTCGCGCACGGTTACGCCGTTACCAATGTTATGTCCTCTGGCATACGTGTGATTGTGACCCTGGAGCACCATATCGACGGCGTATTTGTCAAAGATGGGTTTCCACGCTTCGCGCTGGTCTTTATTGGCGCGGCCTCCAGATGCCGCATAGACCGGATGATGGAATGTGACAAAAGTCCATTTATTGGGGTTGTTTTTGAGTACTTGTTCCAACCAGGGAGCCTGTTCTTTGTGGCGTTCATTGGAATTGAGCGAGATAATGCGCGCGCCCTGATAGTCCGTGTAATAGGTGGTTTCCGCAAAGCCTTCGGGACCATTTTCTGGCAGGGTGAATTGTGGACGCCATAGAACAGATAGGCGACGTTTGCTCACATCTTGATAGTTAGAGTATTCGTTATTCCCCGGCGTAGGAATGCTGGGGATTTTTGCATGGATCCAGTTACCAGATTCAAACCATTCATGCCAGTCGCTGTCCCTGTTGGCATTGTTGACGAGGTCGCCTGCGTGGATGATGAAATCGGCGTGGGGTGCGTCGAGCACAGCGGTTCGGATAGTGCGCGCCCACAGGGACAGCAGGTTGTTTTGTGCATCGCCAAGGTAGATGAAGGTGAATTCATCCGGTTCGGCTGAGGCCGTGCGAAATTGATACCAGGAACTCCAGATGTCGCCGCTGCCAACGCGATAGGCATAGAGGGTGTTGGGTTTGAGGCCCTTAAATGTGACCGAATGGAAATGGGCGGCAAGTCTGTTGCGTTTCCATTTTTCAGTGCGCGCTGTTTCGCTTCTGGCCCATGTGGTAAAATTGGCCGAGGCATTGGCTTCTGCGATCTGTCCTTCGGCCTGTGTGATGCTCGTGTCAGTGCGCCATGTGACCGATGCTGTGGTGGTGGGGTCTCCCGACCAGGTGATTACTATGCGGTCGGGGATTTTTTTAGGCGCGCGATCTACGGCTGCACGGTGATATTCGTTTGCATAAGTCGGGGCTGTGAACAGGAGCGAAAAGATGAGACAGATCAGACGCATGGTGGTCTCCGGGGGAGAATTTTTATAAGACCACTAATAAACTTTGTCGTCTTTGTCTTTCTTTTCAAGGGTATTTTCCCAACGGCGTTCGGGGGATTGAGGCGCGCGATCGATGAGTTTGTTGGGTTTGCCCATCTGTTTGACCAGATCAAAGGCATCGTAGAGTTCACCCACTGCGGTCATTGCGCGGTAGCTCAGGGTGTCACCCGAGACAGTGATGACCTGGTAAAGCTGTGTGTTTTCCGCACCGCGCGTCATCCAGCGGTCTTTTCTGAGTTTGTATTGTTTGGGACCGCTGACCGATACGACATAAACTGTACCTTTGGTTGTGTCGCGCACGGTTGCGCCGCTGCCGATGTTATTTCCTCTGGCATACGAGTGGTCGTGACCCTGAAGCACCAGATCAACGGCGTATTTGTCAAAGATGGGTTTCCATGCTTTGCGCAGGTCTTTATTGTCGCGACCTTCAGACGCCGAATAGACGGGATGATGGAATGTGACAAAGGTCCATTTATTCGGGTTATCTTTGAGTACTTGTTCCAACCAGGATGCCTGTTCTTCGTGGCGTTCATTGGAATTGAGCGAGATGATGCGCGCACCCTGATAGTCTGTGTAATAGGTCGTTTCTGCAAACCCCTCTGGCCCATTTTCTGGCAGGGTGAAATGCGGACGCCATAGAACAGATAGATGGCGTTTGTCTCCATTTTTATAGTATTCGTGATTCCCCGGCGTAGATATGCTGGGGATTTTTGCATGGATCCAGTCGCCAGATTTAAACCATTCTTGCCATTCACTGTCCCTGTTGGCGCGATTGACGAGGTCGCCTGCGTGGATGATAAAATCGGCATGGGGCGCGTCGAGTACGGCGGTTCGGATGGTGCGTGCCCAAAGAGCGAGCAGGTTGTTTTGTGCATCGCCAAAGTAGATGAAGGTGAATTCATCCGGTTCGGCTGAGGCCGTGCGAAATTGATACCAGGAACTCCAGATGTCGCCGCTGCCAACGCGATAGGCATAGAGGGTGTTGGATTTGAGACCCTTGAATGTGACCGAATGGAAATGTGCAGTATTTCCATTGTGTTCCCATTTTTCAGTGCGCGCGTTTTTGCTCCAGGACCATGTGGTAAAATTGGCCGAGGCATTGGCTTTTGCGATCTGTCCTTCGGCTTGTGTGATGCTCGTATCGGTGCGCCATGTAATCGATGCTGTGGTGGTGGGGTCTTCCGACCAGTTGAGTACAATGCGGTCGGGAATTTTTGAGGGTATGGAATCTACGGCAGCACGGTAATGCTCGTTTGCATAAGCCGGGACTGTGAATAGGGTCAGAAGGATGAGATAGATCAGGCGCATGGTGGTCTCCTGGTGAGGATGTGGGAACGATGTTTCTCTTACAAAGATATACAATGCGTTCCAAATTAAAAAGGCGAAACGCAACTTTTATTCAATCAATTTCAAGAGAGATTTCGTTGTTGAGTTGTTCGCGTTCAGAGCGAGAATCGGTTGTGGCATAGTGGAGGATGAGCGCTTTACGCCATGTGTTTGTGTGATTTGTTTCGCTGTGGTGCAGGGTGCAACCGTGGTGAAAAATGACGGATCCTGCCGGCACGGGACAGGCGACGGATTCGGGGAGGTAGATATTTTTTGTATCGGGTATGTGATGCACGGGGCGGTCCGGGTCATGGGTGATGCCGAAGATGCCGTGCGTATGTGAGCCGGGCACATAACGCATACAGCCATTGGTATCTGTGGCGTCGTCTAAGGCAATCCAGGCGGTGACGAGACCGTTGATGGGTTGTACGCGAAAATAGCTCTGGTCCTGGTGCGCTGGTTTTGCCTGACCGCCCGGTGGTTTGAGCAGCATCTGGTCGCGAAAAACGCGAATGCGCGGTCCGATCAAGCCGCGCACGAGTGCGAGTAATTTGGGATGTTTGGCAATGGGGTGATAGGTGTGGTCAAAGCGCACGACAAATGCGAGAACGCGCACACTGTGATTTCGCGCTTCTGGGTCTGATTTGTCTGTTACGGTATTGCCTTCAAGGCCAATTGAGATGCCTTTGGGTGCCCGATCCGGGTCGGCTATAATCTCGTCGGTGCGATGTATGACGTCGGCGAGTTCTTCTTTTTCAAAGAGGTTTTTTACGACGAGGTAGCCGTGGGTATCGTAAAATGTTTTCATACTGGGTTCAAACACGGTGTTCTCCTTTTGATGCGGAAAATACAGGTTTGAACACAGTATGTCAAGCGCGTGTGTTGAGGGCAGGCTTTCACCTCTGCTATTACTCATACCGCAAGGCTTCCACGGGATTCGCTCGCGCGGCTTTGATGGCTTGATAACTGACGGTCAGAAGCGCGATGAACAAGGCAATGAGACCACTCAGGATAAATGTGCTGATGCTTAGATTGATGCGGTAAGCAAAGCTCTGTAGCCATTGGTTCATCGCGTAGTATGCAATTGGCCATGCGATGAGATTGGCGACGAGGACGAGTTTGAGAAAGTCTTTGGAGAGCAGGCACACAATGCCTGAGACAGAGGCGCCAAGGATTTTGCGAATGCCGATTTCCTTAGTGCGTTGTTGAGTGGTAAACGCAGCCAGACCAAAGAGGCCGAGGCAGGCGATGAGGATGGCGAGGCCGGAGAAGATTTGGAAGACGTGGGACATTTGTTGTTCGCGATTGTAGAGTCTGGCGTAATCTTGGTCTAAAAATGTGTAGCTAAACGGCTGGTTTGGGGCGAGTTTTTTCCAGGTTTCTTCAACCGCAGATATAGATTCTGCGACATTGCCGGGATGGAGACGAATGGCAAGGTACATTGGAAGTCGGTATAGATAGGGCAATACGAGTGGCTCAATTTCCTGTTTGAGTGAGCCGATGTGGAAATCGGATACTACGCCGATAATCGGGCCTTCGATTCCGCTGCCTCTTTTGAGTTTTTTGCCGAGTGCAGTTTGCCATCCCAGTGCTTTGACGGCGGATTGGTTGACGAGAAATGCAGTGACATCTGTTGCATGTTCTATTGGAGAAAAGTTGCGGCCTTCTAAAATTTCTATATTCAGTGCTTCGACGTATTTTTCATCTACCAATGTGTATGTGAGAGATGTTTTTTCATAATTTGCCGGTTGTTCGGGTACGAAGAGCATGGAATCAAAATCACGCCCCGGTACACCTGTATTGAGTGAGGCTGTAGCTACCTGTGGCAGTGTTTCGAGTTGATCTCTAAATGTCATGGCTTGTCTGGGGGAGGTCAGGGTACGCGGTATCTCCCGGAGTATGAGGACGTGTTCCCTGTCAAATCCGAGGTGTTTATTTTGTGTGAAATGAAGCTGGTTGCGAACGACGAGTGTGCCAACCAAAAGGCTGATGGAAATGCAAAACTGTGCGATGACCAATCCGTTGCGAAGATAAGATTTGCCCGATGATATATATCCTTTAAGTGCCGTAACAGGCCAGAATGAGGAGAGATAAAGTGCTGGATACATGCCGGATAAGAGGCCGATGATGATGATGAGAGCAAATAATCCAATGAGCACATGGGGCGCGATCAGGTTGCCCATTGTGAGATGTTTGTTGGCAAGGCTGTTGAGCAGTGGCAGCCCCAATTCGCACATACCAATTGCGAGAACACTTGCAAATGCGACGCAGATGGTGGATTCGGAGAAGAATTGGCGAATGAGTTGCGAGCGATGAGAGCCGAGGACTTTTCGAACGCCGACTTCGCGGGCGCGGGTTGATGAACGCGCTGTGGAGAGGTTGACGAAGTTAATGCAGGCGAGTAGCGGGACAAAAATTGCGATGAGTGAGAAGATATAGATATACATGATATTGCTATTTGCCGTGATTTCATATCTGAGGTTAGAATGTAAATGGATGTCTGTGAGGGGCTGGATGGGGTAGTTGGTGTGGTAGCCGGGCATTGGTGGCATTTTGCTCAAGATGTGTTCGCGAACATAAGTTGTAAATTTGGTTTGCAATTCCGAGGCGGATGCTCCGTCTTTTAACATGAGATACGTATAAACAGTGGCGGATCCCCAGGCTGATTTTCTGCGCTCGATAATGGGGAGTGTTTTGAGGGGGGCGAGAAAGTCGAAGTGAAAGTGGGACTGGGGTGGGAATTCTTTGACCACGCCCGTGACTTGAAGCGATTTGCCATCGTTGAGTTCGAGGGTTTGTCCCATTGGATCGCGATTGGGAAAATAACGCTGTGCGCTTTGTTCGGTGAGGATGACGGCGTTGGGCGCATTGAGTGCTGTTGCGGGATCCCCCGCGATGAAGGGGACGGTAAAGACATCGAAAAAGCTGTTTTCCGCGTAGTAGAAATTTTTCTCGATGACGTAATTCGATTCTCGACGAATGGTTTGACTTTCTCGTCTCAATCGCGTGCTGTGGATGACCTCTGGAAATCGCTCTTTCAGGGTTTCAGATATGGGAACTTCAACATAGGGAATGGTCCATTCGTTGTCGCCGTATCGGCCGTTCCACAAAACGCGATAGATTTGGTCGGCATTTTTGTGAAATCGGTCATAGCTCAATTCGTCCTGTACAAAGAGCATGATCAACATGCAGCACGCAATACCAACGGCGAGTCCAGAGATGTTGACAAAAGAATAGACTTTGTGACGCAAGAGTGTACGGATGGCGACGGTGATGTGATTTTTGAACATGGCTCCCCCTGTAGAAAAATAAGATAGGCTACCAAGTGTTATTTTTTGATTAAAGCAATAACCGTGCCAAAAATTCTTTATGTATATTTTTCAACAAGTTAAATAAAAATGGGAAATTGGCATCCCCACATAAGTGTCCGATAATGATACAGTGGTGTCCGTTTTCGGACACTTGGCACACAAATAATCTATGCTTTGAAACTGAACTATTTAGGAGGATAGTTCCAAATTAGTTCAACTATTTTGGAGTAAGTTCCAAAATGGTACACTTTTTTCGGCGTTTAAGAATCGATTTGTCTAACTGTCAGATCTGTGGTGGTGGCGCAGGCTTCCCAGTTGAAACCGGCGGGGATCGCCGAGGCGTTTGTCCAGAGCTTCTGGTGTCCAGTTGGTGTGGGTGAGTGCCCAGTCGATTTCGCTGGCGAGTGGGCTGTCGAAGATGCCGGGGTCGTCTGCGCCGATGACGAGGTTGACATTTGATTTGAGGAATGTGTGGATGGGGTGATGAGCGGGATCGGGCACACCGCCGATGCGGAGATTGGAGGTGGGGCACGTTTCGATGACTGTGCCGAGTTGCGTGAGGCGGTTTAGAACAAATTGCTGGCGGTTGCGGATTTCTTCGAGGCGTTGGGGATTATAGGGGCGCTCGATTATTTCTTCGGGTGTTCGATTTTCCAGAGTTTGTCGTTCGGTTTGGAGCGCGCTGGCGTTCACTTTGATATCGAAGGCCGAAAGTTCAGAGGCGTGCGAGAGATCGTAGGCGATCTGGTCGAGGCGTTCGCTGACCCGTTCTTTTGCGTGTGCATCGGGGCGGCGCGCGATCGCGACTGCCGGGTCGAGGCCGAGTGCCGTGGCATGGCCCAATCGCCTGGCGCCCATTTCGGCGGCTTCGTGACACCAGCGTATCGCGCTTTCGAGCGATTTATCAAAATAGCTTTCGCCCACATGATAGGTGATTTCAAGGGCGCGTTCGGGGTGTTGCTGGTTGTCTTTGTGTAAGCGTTGGAAGAGTTCGCGGTTGTCTTTGGGGGGATAACCTTCTTCGATGTCGGCAAAGTCAATGCCAACGATGGTGGGGATGAGTTCGGGGTTTTCGTCCAGGAGTTCTTGCACCCATTCGTAGTCTTGTTGCGCGACTGAGCGGCGCAGGGTGACGATGTAACGCGCGGTCGTGTTGTTTTGCGATGCGTTTGAGAGGATTTGGGCATTTGTGCTGTGAAAGTCGATGAATGTCTCTCGCGTTTCCCCACCACCGCTACAACGGTATTCGATAAAGGTGATACCTTCTTTGCGATGTCGGTCATGTGCTTTGAAAAAAGCCTTGATCAGAAGTTCCCGTCTTTTGGGCGGGTGTCTCAAAAGGCTGCTGATGAGGTTGAATTTGGCTTTAAACCGACCAAAATCGCCCCCGTCTTTTTCTGTGTAGATGTAGTGTTCCTTAAATTTGGTAAATCCTGTGGTTGGATTGGAAATGGCATCGCGATAGAGTGCGATGGGATCCGGGCGAATACCATAAGCTTCTTCGTAGGCGTCTGTAAATAGCGTCCAGTCAATGTCTTCGTAAAAGTCTTTGCCGAGTTCTATGAGGTCTTCGGCGGTCAAGCACCCGCCAGGGTGGACGTGGAGTTCGCAAGTTTTGGCCAAGTGGAGTGGGGACATGTATTATTCCTTTGGGTTCGCGCGTTTTGAGCCTGTTGCAAATAGAAAAAGGTAAGAGAATTTACAGGGTGAGACAAGTCCCTATTTACAGATTTAAAAATGTCTCAATTTATGGCAATTCACCGCTTGACGCGGCTTATTATTTGTGATATTTTATGAAGTGAAATAATCGCGCAAATGGAGGCTTACATGACCCTACAGTTGTTGATTTTTATCGCTGCAATGATTTATCTGTGTTGGGTAGCCGTTCGGTATTGGAAGCGTCGCAATCGCAAAGATGGTCCGCTTATTGAAGTGGTTGAAAAGAAGCCCGTGAGTAAGCCGTATAG
>JAPOXY010000051.1 GCA_026706845.1 Gemmatimonadota bacterium | reverse complement strand
ATTTTTCACCCCCCGGCTGCACCTTGAAGTCCAATAAGGCATGGAGACGTGCGTTTTCAAGCTGGGCCTCTCGGAGTTTGAGCAATTCGAGAGAAAGACGCAAATTTTGATCGCGCAAAGCATCATTTTCGTGTCGCAGCGATGAAACGCCCATTGGCCAGGCAAAGATACGGTGCCCAATAGACATCAACCCAAAAACAACACTGTGTGTAAATCGCGCCTGTATAGAGGAATCGAACAACATCAATATCAACGACGCCAAAATCGCAACGCCCAGCACAACTCCCTTACGGCGAATACGCAGAAAAACACGAATTCGTTGCATCGCTATTCCAAAACATTCCTGTAGCCGTGGAGGTCTGCAAGTACTTTCCCCGTACCTCGCACCACACAGGTTAATGGATCATCGGCTACCATAACGGGTAAGCCGGTCTCATTGACCAATCGTCGATCTAACCCGCGCAACAGTGCCCCTCCTCCCGTCAAAATGATGCCATTGTCGAGAATATCGGCGGCCAATTCGGGGGGTGTCTGCTCGAGCGTTCGGCGCACAGCATTAACAATCTCATTTACCGAACCGGCCAATGCCTCCCTGATTTCTTTCGAATGGACAGTAATAACCCGGGGAATCGCCTGTACCATCTCCAGACCTCGGCACGTATGTTGCAGTTCTTCATCGAGTCCCACGGCAGTGCCAATAGCGCACTTGATTTGCTCGGCACTGCGGTTTCCCACCAACAGGTTGTGTTTGCGTTTGAGAAATTGCACAATGACTTCTGTCAATTCATCGCCCGCTGTTTTAATTGATCTGGATGTCACAATGCCAGACAGTGCAATCACTGCGATCTCAGTTGTTCCACCGCCAATATCAACGACCATAGATCCCACCGCATCCTCTATGGGCAACCCAACGCCAATCGCAGCCGCCATGGGTTCTTTGATCAAATAAACTTCGCGGGCACCCGCGCGATCAGCAGCCTCGCTTACAGCGCGCATTTCGACAGGCGTAACACCGGAAGGCACACAAATCACAACGCGCGGTCTGACCAGCAGTTTGTTTGTTTTTACTTTGGAAATAAAAAAGCGCAACATTTCCTCAGTCACATCAAAATCGGCGATGACGCCATCGCGGAGCGGGCGCACCACCTCTATATCCGGTTTTTCGCGTCCAAGCATTTCTTTCGCCTGAGAACCAATGGCCAGCGGCTTGCGCGTATGACGCTCAAGGGCTACAATTGAAGGTTCATTGATCACAATACCCTGCCCTTTGACATAAATCAGTGTATTGGCAGTTCCCAGATCAATACCAATATCATTTGAAAACAAGTTCGAAAACCAAAAAGCCATAGCTGAAGTATCTCCCACCGGAACCGATAAAACGAACAACAATCCGGCAAAATTGGTTAAAAAAATTAAAAAAACGTTGAATGGCAGCGAGAAGATGACTTCTGAATAGGGGGAAAATTAACAGAAGTGGCAAAAGGAGGAGAGAAGATGCAGAATAATAACGCTTTAAAAAAATAAAGTCAAGTAACGAGAGACAATATATTGTGGGAAAATATCCTTGACATTTCTTTCTGGCAATCTGAAATTTGTCATTTAGATCATATGACCAATCTCGGTATTGGAGGTCCTGGTGAAAATTCGGAAAGCAGTAATCCCCGCAGCGGGGCACGGCAGTCGCATGCTGCCCGCCACCAAGGCCCTGCCCAAAGAGATGATGCCCATTGTTGACAAGCCGGCGATTCAATACATCATTGAGGAACTCGTCAACTCGGGTATTGAAGACATCCTGATCATCACGGGCCGGGGAAAACGCGCAATTGAAGACCACTTTGATCGCAATATCGAAATCGCCCATGCATTGCATGAACGCGCAGATCTAAAAATGCTCGAAACGCTGGACCGGATCGAACAACTGGCCGACATCCATTACGTGCGACAAAAAGACCAGTTAGGTACAGGACACGCCGTTCTCAAAGCCCGCAAACATATTGGCGACGAACCCTTTGCCGTTCTTTACGGCGACGACCTCGTCGTTTCAGAGCGTCCTTGCATTGGGCAAATGATAGAACACTATAACAGGTACAGCAGCTCAATTCTCGCAGTCAAAGAAGTGCCGCAAGATCTCATCAGTAGTTATGGCGTTATTAAAGGCAAACGCATAAACGATGTCTATCTCGTTGAGGGACTCGTTGAAAAACCCGATCCTGCAGAAGCACCATCAAATCTCGCGACCCTTGGGCGCTATATCTTTGGGCCCGAAATTTTTGACTTTCTGGAACAGATCGAACCTGCCCAAAATGGAGAATATCAACTCACCGACGCCATCGAATTGATGAGCCAATCGCGCGCAGTGTACGCATGTGCCATCGAAGGGGAGTGGCATACGGTGGGCGATCTTCTGTCATACCTCAAGACCTCAGTAGCCTTTTCACTTAATCATCCGGCCATTGCCAAAGATTTTCGCAAATACCTCAGAGAACTCATCCCGCTGCTCGAAGAAAAAAAGAAGTCATTATAGGTCGCTCAAAAGCGCGTCCATCTCGCGCACCAGCACGGGCCAGTGTGTCACAATCCGTTTCTCTTCTGCCGCTATGGCTTTCAGATCGGCTTCACACAGTTTGCATTTCCCATAACACACATCTACATCCTCCCGGTCTAAGATTTCGACAACACCATCTGAACTTACCCATATATCCAAAAGCAGGTCCAGATAACTGACCCTGCGTTCTTCCACCCGCACATTCCGACAAATATGAAATAAATACCCCTTCAGATCACCTGAAGGGGCACACATTCGCCATAAAACATGCGCGGCGTCCCTTTGGTAAAAAGCCAGCGTTTGAGAACCAGCAGGCAAGAGAGTGCCAGCGACTTCCCAGGCCTGATTTGACACATAGGACAAGACGACCCAATCTGTGCCGCGGGCGACCAAATCGCACATATATGTTTCATCGGGTTTGTCGAGATGGCGTTTTAATTCGCAAAACAACACGATGGAGGTCCTAAACAATGAAATAGCAGATCAAAATTGTCAAACTCGTGATCAGCCAACAGATCCACTGCAATGACCAGCCGCGCTTGTCACCCAGGCCAGAAGAAACACATTGCCCGAGATAACAACCCGTAAAAATGACAAATAATACAATGCCCCACACCATAAAATATCCTTTTCTATATCAGCTTGACAACCTCTTCTCGTTCTGCCGAGAGCCTGATTGCATCAATCACGCGAATGGCCTCCAGACATTCCTCTGGTTTGACCAGCAATTCTTCCCCATGTACAAGTGCTGCGCCCACATTATCGTAATACGTGCGATAGCTGCCAAACAGGGGCGACACCGGGTGCTCTACTGTTTGTCCGCGATCATTGATGACGCGCAGCTGATAACGCGCAGGGTCTTCCGGAACGAGTACGCCAAAAACCCCTGACTTCATCGCCGCTTCTTGAGGGTCTATGCCATATTTTCTAAAACTTCCAAGCGCGCCGCGCACATGATAGCGCGGCTTGGCATACATCCACGCGGTGCCCAATTCAATAAAATAGCGCACCCCGTTTGCAAATCGCAGGTGAATCAGAGCCAGAGCTTCAACATCGGCCTTGTCTTTGGGATAGCGATATTGCAAATCGGCAAAAACGGTTTCAACTGTTGGCCCGTAAAGTCTGAGAGCCTGATCGACCAGATGCGCTCCCCAATCGAGAACGCGCCCTCCGCCGTATTTTTTCCACGCACGCCACCCGACATGCGGGCCACCATAAGTCGTGATATTGGACTCAATAGTATAAATATCACCCAATATCCCTTCTGCGAGTATGTGTTGCAACGTCAAAAAATCGCCATCCCAGCGCCGATTCTGATACACACTTAAAAGCACTTGATTGCGCTCAGACGCTTCAATCATAGCCAGTGCTTCAGACTCATTCAAACACATAATTTTATCTGTTACGAGATGTTTACCCGCGTCCATTGCCTGAATAGCCATCGGCGCATGCGTATCGTGCGGTGTCGCCAGCACAACGAGATCAATATTATCATTGTCCAATAGCGCGTCAAAAGAGTCATACGTCACGATCTGTGGGAAATCGGCTTCTGCGTCCTGGCGTTTCTCCAATGTACGCGAACAAACCGCGTAGAGTTCAAGATCGGGCGCCATCTGAATCAATTGTGCGTGAAAGACTTTTCCACCCAAACCATAGCCCACCAGTCCAACGCGAATCATGACACTCCCTCCCAAAAAAGAAAGGCCGCCTCAAAAGAAGCGGCCTCGAAAAGAATTCGAATGCGCCATTATTTCAGCAACATCATGCGCTGAACTTGAGAAAAATCGCCCACACTCATGCGATAAATGTAAATACCACTGGCGACTTGCTTGCCAAATTCATCTGTGCCA
>JAPOXY010000050.1 GCA_026706845.1 Gemmatimonadota bacterium | reverse complement strand
AATTCATCGACGTGATCGAGCAATCCCTCCACACTGTCGTACTGCGCGATCAATTTTTGTGCGGTTTTTGGCCCTATGCCCGGTACGCCCGGCACATTATCACTCGAATCGCCCATTAGCCCCAGCATGTCGATTACCTGATCTACGCGCTCAATTTCCCATTGTTCCAAGACCTCTGGAACGCCTAAAATCTCAGCGCCGTCGCCCGTGCGTCCGGGTTTGCTGATGAATGTTTTGTTTGAGACGAGTTGTGCGTAGTCTTTATCGGGGGTTACCATATATGTTGTAAACCCGGACTTTTCAGCCTCTTTTGCCAGTGTGCCGATTACGTCGTCAGCTTCATAACCCGGTTTGCGGATGACGGGCACGTTGAATGCTTCACACATTTGGTCGATGTAGGGCAGCGCGCCACTTATGTCTTCGGGCATTTTTTCTCGTTGTGCCTTGTATTCTTTGTATATCTCGTCCCGAAACGTCGGTTCTGGCGTGTCGAAGACCACGGCCAAATGCGAGGGCTTTGTGTTGCCCAAAATATCCAATAGGGTATTGGCAAAAACGAATAATGCCGAGGTGTTCAGTCCTTTTGACGTCATCCTCGGACTGCGTATCAGCGCAAAATGTCCGCGATAGACCAGTGCCATGCCGTCTAATAAATACAGGGTTTTGTCTGCCATTTCTGATCCTTTCAGCGTTTCATTTCCTCTTCAACCCGCAAAAATGCACCGCGATCCCAATACTGCTTTTTTGTTATGACACCCGTCGAGTCCCAATATGTCCAGATTCCGTCGGGTTCTCCTTCTATGTAATTCACTTCTTTTTCTTTTTTTCCGTTTGCATACCACCAGGTCGAGAGACCATGTCGCCCACCGTTTTCCCACGTCCCCATGTTTTTTTGCTGTCCGTTTTTGTACCATTCTGTCACTACGCCTTCGGGCTTGCCATCTACCCAGTCCATTTCTCCCTGTTTTTGTCCGTTTTCATACCAGTGTGTCCAAACGCCTACTTTTATGTCTTGTTCGTATTTGCCTACCGAGCGCTGGCGACCACTTTCGTAAAATGACTGATACAACCCATGTCTGAAATACCGTTTGTGAGCGTCATCCCAATATACATAATATTCTTCATGTCCATCTTTTACCAATTGAACATCGGGTCCACACGCATATAGCGCGATACCAAGCGCGATGATTCCCAATTGATACCACATATTTTTTACCTGATTTTTGAAGATAGTTCGGAGGGAGACTCAAATTGTGTCGGTTGCTTTGCTTCTTTGATCACTTGTAAAAGTGATTCGATGTCCTCAGGCGTGACATAGGGCGGTTTTTCCATTGCCTTGATAATGCGTTGAGCCATCGGATTTTTTTGTTCCGGCGATGATTTCTTCTCTTTTCTTGTTGGAGTTTGCACGGGTTATCTCCTTGTGTTCGTATAGCTATACTATTATCTCTAACAATTGAATAGTCATAGTAATTTCTTCACCCGCAAAGGGATGGTTGCCGTCTAATGTCACGGTTTGAGATGTTATTTCTTTCACAGATACTTCGATGGGTGTACCATTGGGATCGGATTGTACTTCCATACGCATCCCTTTTTCAAGGAGTGCGTCGGGAGGAAATTTTGATCGCGCAACTTCGATTACAAAGTCGGGATTATAGGGTCCAAACGCTTCTTCTGGAGATAGGATCACTGTGCGAGTATCGCCTTCTTCCAGGCCGTTTACAAGGCGCGTGAATATGTCTTTTACAGATTCGTCTCCCACTGTAAATTCAAATGGTTCATTCTCTGGTGTGCCTTCGGCTATGGTTCCGTCTTCCAGGATTCCCTTGTAATAAATCAATACGCGATCGCCAATTTCTGCTTGTGCCATAATGCCTCCCTTATGAGCGTCTGAACAATGTAAACAGGAGAATGGATATTGTCAATTGCGCGCTTGGGATGGTCTATTTTAATAATGGGCGGTTGACACATTTTGTCCGTTTGCTTAATCTTGTACGATACACTGGGTTTTGGAGCATTTACATGCAGGAGGTTTTTGTGAAGCGCATTATTTTTGGCATTTTTATTGCGATATGTTGCCTGTTTTCCGCTGAGGCCAGTGCTTCGGCACGCAAGGCAGGTTTTGTACTGTTGCGCGAGGGGGTTGGTGCGCGCGCTGCTGCGATGGGCGAGGCACAGACCGCTGTGGTGGGCGAGCAGACTGCTGCGTTTTGGAATCCGGCAGGTGTGGCGGCTATGCAGGGCAAACATTTTATTCTGGCGCATCACCGATCATTTCAGGGGATTAAGCAGGGGTATGGCGGCTGGGCTTATGGCAATGATAGGCGCGGCGTTGCGCTGAGTTTGGGTGTTTATGGGGTTGGTGGATTGGAAGCGCGGCGAGAGCCGACCGCGACACCTGCGGGCACGTTTAGCGTTTACGATCTCAATGCGGGTCTGTCTTATGCACAGAAGATAGGACCGCGAATTTATGTGGGGTTTTCAGTTCGGGCATTGCATGAAAATATCGGGCCAGAGAGTGCGTGGGGGATGAGTGCAGATGGAGGGGTATTGTATCGCCTGTCTGAGAATTTGATTCTGGGGGCGTCGTATCGAAATTTGGGACGGATGGCGCAGTTAGACCGGGAACGCACCCCCTTGCCCCGGGTGTTTCGCATGGGGGCAGCGTGGTTCTGGCGCACGTGGATAGCAACGGCCGATTTTCGTCTGCCAGCAGTGGGCAACAGAGGTGGAAATTTTGGTTTGGAATACGGGGTGATGGGCAGGTTGTTTTTGCGCGGTGGGATTCAAACCGGGCACGACACGCGCATGTTGTCGTTTGGAATGGGTATTACGCGGCGCAACTGGCGGGTGGATTACGCTTTTGTGCCTGCATCGCAGGGGTTGGGCGATTCGCATCGCATTGCCGTGGGGATAAGGTGAGGGTGTGAAGAGAGAAGAGTGAGGAGTTATTGTGTCAGACGATTTGAATGATAATCGGTATTTTTCCACGCAGACGGCCTTGACCAGGACGCGGGAGAATTTGAGACTGCACGTTGGGTTGTTTTTGGCAACTGCGTACACGACGACGGTAGCGGGGATGCTCATGTCGCCACAATTGGCCTCTATGCCCGTGATCGATGACTGGCGCATTTTGATTGATCCGCGTTATCTGGTCTATGGTCTGCCGTTTTCTGCTACGTTGCTGATTATTCTGGGCATACACGAGATGGGGCATTATGTGACTTCTCGCCGCTGGGGTGTGCGCGCGTCATTGCCCTATTTTATCCCCTTCCCTTCATTTATTGGCACCCTGGGCGCAGTGATCAAGTTGCGATCTCAAATTCCGAACCGTCGGGCACTTATCGATATTGGCGCGTCTGGACCTATTGCCGGGTTTGTGATGTCGGTGATTGCGCTGAGTGCCGGTCTGCACATGTCGGAAGTAATCGAATCGCGCGATGTGCCAGAAGACGTGTTGACACTGGGGGATTCCCTGTTGTCGAGTTGGTTGGGCGCAAGGGTTATCGGTGATTTGCCTGAGGGCTATACTGTGATGCTGCATCCGGTGGCTTTTGCGGGCTGGTTGGGATTGTTTGTGACGGTGTTGAATTTGTTGCCGATGGGACAATTTGATGGGGGGCATATTGTATATGCGATTTTTGGTGGGAAACACCAGTTAATTTCTTGGGCGACAATGGTGGGGTTGGCATTGATGTGGTTATTGGCACCGCCTTACCACTGGTGGGATGCACAATCTATGGTCAGGGCCTGGTATGATTCCCGCTGGGTCGGTTGGCTGGTGTGGTTGGGATTGGCTGCGCTGGTGGGGCGACATCATCCGCCGCTTGCAAATCCCGATGTTGAACTGGATCCCGCCCGGCGATGGATTGGGTACGCGTCGCTGGCTATTTTTGTATTGTGTTTTATTCCCGATCCAATTCAGATTTACTGAGTCTGTGAAATGGCGAAACGTTTGTCCCAAAAAAGACCATTGGAAATGGCTCGCAAGCGGCGATCTCTTCGGTTATGGGTTGTGCCCTGTGTTATAATAATTCTGATCGCCGGTGGATTGGCCGCCTATTTTTGGCTACCGCGGTCGTATTTTTGGCGACTGCGGTCGTATTTTTGGCAACCACAGTCGGTCGAATATACACTTCCCGTGGAAGAGATACCAAGATGGAAAGCTGGTCCAGATGATATTGACGCATTTGCCGATACGATGGTCGTGCGGGCAAAAGAGGTGTTGATCGGGCTGGGGGTTCCTCCTGAAGTGATTAAAGAGGTGCGTTTGTCCAAAGGCGAAGTGCGGTGGGAAGTGCAGTCGAGAGTGCCCGATGCTCTGCCGCTGGCTCTTTGCAATCTGTCTTTGACCCATCTGGCGCATGAATTGGGTGGGGCGGTAATTGAAGGTAGCGAAGACCGACAGGGTACTAAGTTGTGGCTTCGCGTGGGTTTGAATGATAAACAGACCAATTTGTTCCGGCTCGAGCAGAGTGAAGAACTCGAACGACTCGCGGGACGCATTGCCATTGTGATCGATGATTTTGGATATCAAGAACAGGATTTGATTCTGTCTTTTTGTGAGTTGTCGCAGCCGATTACATTTTCGATTTTTCCCGGCGAGAAGCATACGGCCTGGATAGCGCAACAGGCGATTGAGAAAAATCACGGTGTGATGGTTCATTTGCCTATGGAGCCGATAGGCTATCCAGCGCGCGATCCAGGTCCCAATGCAATTTTTTTGGATTACGCGCCGGAAAAGATCGCAGAGTTGACTCAGAATGCTCTCGCATCCGTGCCCCATGCAAAGGGGATGAACAATCACATGGGGTCTCGCTTAACACAAAATTTTGAAGCGATGAAATCGGTGTTGCGGGTCGTAAAACGATGGAATTTCTTTTTTATAGATAGTGTCACGTCACCTGAATCAGTGGCTTATGCAATTGCACGGGATATGGGTATTCCAGGTGGTCGCAATGCGATGTTTTTGGATATCGTCGAAGATGAGGACGCGGTGGTCAAGCGGCTGTACAGGCTCGCTGCACACGCACGGCATGAAGGCACTGTGATTGGTATTGGGCATGCAAAACTCAATACACTACATGCACTGCAACGCATGTTACCCGAGTTGGCAGAACAGGGGTTTGTATTTGTGCTGGCTGAAGAGGCTGTGAAAGAAGTGGGAAGTGAGGAGTGAGAGGACCACCCATCCTTGACGCATAAGAGATGGGTTGTTATATTGAGCCGCGTTTCTTTTAAACGATTATTTTTTTCGTTTTTGGAGGTGCGTTATTGATGTTGATGGTTTCCGGTTTGAGGTGGTTGCTACCGATGCCGGAACACAAGCACGTGCAGGGGTTCTCCACACGCCGCATGGGATTGTGGAAACCCCAGTTTTTATGCCGGTGGGTACACTGGGCACGGTTAAGACGCTTTCGCAGCAAGAGTTGCGGGATTTAGATGCGCGTATTATTCTGGGCAATACATACCATCTTTATTTGCGGCCGGGTATGGATCTGATGGCTGAGGTAGGTGGTTTGCACAGATTTATGAACTGGGATCGGACGATTTTGACGGATAGCGGCGGATTTCAGGTGCATAGTTTGGCGAATTTGAATAAAATTACCGAAGAAGGGGTGTTGTTTCAGTCGCATATTGATGGGTCCACGCATCTGTTTACGCCAGAGAAGGTGATTGAAATAGAGCATGTGCTCGGCGCAGATATTGCGATGATGTTTGACGAGTGTACGCCGTACCCCAGTTCGCGGGATTACGCACGGGCAGCAGGCGAGCGCACGGTGCGCTGGGCAAAGCAGTGTTTGGATGCTTATGAGGGATATGGGCGAAAGAGTTTGGCGGGGCACGCGCAGGCTTTGTTTGGCATTGTGCAGGGGAGTACGTATCGCGATTTGCGCGAGCGTTTTACCGAAGAAACCGTCGCGCTCAATTTTCCGGGTTACGCGATAGGGGGTACAGGTGTGGGCGAGCCAAAAGAAGATACCTGGGAAGCGATTTCGACTGTGGTATCTATTTTGCCCGCGGATCGCCCTCATTATATGATGGGCAGTGGGACGCCCGAAGATTTGATTCAGGGCGTGATGCGCGGTATTGATATGTTTGATTGCGTGATGCCAACGCGCAATGCGCGCAATGGAATGGTGTTTACACAACGCGGGAAATTATCCATTCGCGCGGCGCGTCATGCCCGGGAGTTTGAGCCGCTTGATCCGGGATGTGCGTGTTATGTGTGTCGAAATTACACGCGGGCGTACATTCGGCATTTGCATCATACGCGAGAGATGTTGGGGTTGCGGTTATCTACAGTTCACAATGTACATTTTTATTTAAATTTGATGCGGCAGATGCGAAAGGCAATTATCGAGGGTGAATTTGCACAATGGCAGAGGACCTTCTTAAATTTTTACAAAGGAAATGAAGATGGAAAAATTCAAGCGTGATCGTGTGGTGGCAATATTCAAAAAGTGGGGGAATGGGTTTCTTGTTGGAGTGTTTGGTGTTTTGTTGTTTACGGAGAAGGCCTTTGCCTTTGGCGGTGGACAACCCGCAGAAGGTGCCGAGGCTCCCAGTATGCTGGTGACGATGTTTCCATTTATTCTGATGTTTGTGATTCTGTATCTTCTGATTATTCGCCCGCAACAGAAAAAACAAAGAGACCATCAGAGGATGGTTGATGACTTAAAAAAAGGCGATCGCGTTGTGACTTCGGGTGGGATGCATGGGACTATTACGGGGATTAAGGAGCAAGAGGGCGTTTTGATTGTGCAGGTGGCCAAAGAGGTGCAGATTGAGGTGTCGCGGGGGTCTATTTCGAGGGTGGATGAGCGCAATTCCAAGAAAAAGTAGAAAGGTGAAGATTGGCGATGAGGGTGGTGTTTATGGGTACGCCCGATTTTGCAGTGCCGTCGCTTGTGGACGTGGCTCAAAGCGATCATGATCTGGTGGGCGTGGTGACGCGGCCAGATAGACCACGCGGTCGGGGCCAGCAGATGCAGCCAACCGATGTGAAGGCTGCGGTTATATCGCTGGGATTGGATGTGCCTGTTTTGCAGCCGGAGGCGCTTGGAGATGAGAATTTTCACGCGCAGTTGCAGGCTCTGGAACCGGATTTATTTGCGGTGGTGGCTTTTTTAATTTTGCCGCGTTCTGTGCTGGCGATTCCCAAATTGGGTTCTGTGAATGTCCATCCCTCTCTATTGCCCAAATATCGCGGGGCAGCGCCCATTCAATGGGCTATTATCAATGGTGAGACCGAGACGGGTGTGACCATTTTTCAACTGTCGCCGCGCGTGGATGCTGGCGATATTTTAATTCAACAAAGGGTGGCGATTGGGGACGATGAGACGGCGGGCGAACTGTATGAGCGATTGAAGGTGATGGGCGCTGAGTTGCTCATTCGAGCTATTGATGGGATGGCAGATGGTTCTGTTATTTCCGTGCCGCAGAAGGATGAAGGGGTGAGTCGCGCGCCAAAATTAGAGAAAGAAGATGGTGAGATTGATTGGACAAAAGGCGCTGGAGATATTCGCAATCTCATTCGGGGAACCAATCCTTTTCCGGGGGCGTTTACACTCTGGCGCAATAAATTGTTGAAGGTTCATCGGGCTACGGTTGATACGGGACAGGGAGAAGCGGGCATCGTGATTGGTGCAGATGGGAAATGCGGACTTGTTGTGGGAACAGGCGAGGGAGTTCTCGCGCTGGACGAGGTGCAACCGGCAGGTAAAAAGCGCATGTCCGGTGCTGATTTTGTGCGGGGATATCGCATTGAGGTTGGGGAGAGATTAGGTAGAGACGCGAAGGCTGACAACCGATAACTGATAACTGACAACTGTTTCAGGAGGAGATGTCATGCTAGAAGGTTTGATGGTGATGTTTGTGGGAATAGCTATTACGCTGTGGGCGCAATTCAAGGTGAAGCGCACGTTTCGCAAATACGATGAATTTGTTGCGCGAAGCGGCGCGACTGCAGATCAGGTCGCACGAGATATTTTGCGTCGAGGCGGTTTGCCCGTGGGCGTGGAGCCTGTGCATGGGCATTTGACAGATCACTACGATCCGAGAGATCGCATGTTGCGTCTGTCGGAAAGTGTGTACGGAAACCGCTCCTTAGCCGCGATTGGCGTGGCGGCTCACGAAGCTGGGCATGCGTTTCAACACGCGCAGGGGTATGTTCCACTGTCTCTGCGGACGAGTCTGGTTCCAGTTGCAAATATTGGGTCAAAGATGGCGTGGGTTTTTCTTATTGCCGGGTTTCTTTTTAGCTGGTTTGAGCTCATTTTTTTGGGCATTGTGTTCTTTTCTGCGGCTGTGGTTTTCAGTATTGTCACCCTGCCGGTTGAATTTAATGCGAGTAGTCGGGCTATTCAGATTCTGGCAGATGGCGGATATTTGACGCCTGAGGAGATCCCCGCTTCGAGGAAGGTTTTGAATGCTGCTGCGCTGACTTATGTTGCCTCAGCACTGGTGGCAATTTTGGAGTTATTGCGCCTGTTGTGGATGTCGGGCTTGCTGGGTGGCTCGGATGAATAGAAGTGTGAAGTAGGAAGCGTGAAGTAGGAAGATGCACCAGCCTTTGGGCAGTTGGGATGGGATTTCTCACTTCTTCCTTCTACCTTCTCACTTGCTTTTTTTGGGAGGACTATATGTACGATGTCGTGACTTTTGGCGAGGCGATGATTCGGTTGTCTTCGCCAGAATACCGCCGATTGGAGAATGCGAGCAAGCTCGATGTCGAGATCGGTGGGGGAGAATACAATGTCGCGGTCGGTTGCGCACATTTGGGATTGAAGGCGGCGTGGGTGTCCCGGTTGGTCGATAATTGGACGGGTTGGATTATTCGCAACAAGGGCCGCGAGCACGGGGTGGATATGTCTAATATTTTGTGGACGGATTTTGATGGCGTGGGGCTTGAGCGCAATGGATTTTACCATATGGAAGTGGGTGTGGGGCCGCGTGCGAGTGCCGTGACGTATGACAGAGGCCATACTGCGATTATGAATATCAAACCCGGAATGGTGGATTGGGCATCTATTTTTGAAGGGAGCAAGTGGTTTCACGTCAGTGGGATTACGCCCGCGTTGTCCGAAGGTGCGGCAGAGGCTACAGTAGAATCGCTGGTAGCAGCCCGCGATGCAGGCGTGACCACGAGTTTTGATCTCAATTTCAGGTCCAAATTGTGGAGCGCAGAACAAGCGCAGGAGACGATTGCAAAGTGTATTCCACACGTGCAGGTGCTTATCGGCAATGAAGAGGATTTTGAAAAGACGATGGGGCTTAAAGCCGAAGGCACGTCGGGCGATTACGATGCGCTTGATCCGGAGAGCTATAAAGATGTCGCGCGCAAGGCCGTATCGCAATACCCCAATGTGACGCTTGTGGGTACAACCCTGCGCGTTGCGAAGACGGGGTTGCTAAATGACTGGCGCACGCTGCTTTACGATGGCAGTGAGTTTTATTTTTCGCGTATTTACGAAGATTTGGAGATGGTAGATCGCGTGGGTGGTGGCGATAATTTTTCAGCGGGTATTATTGCCGGGGTGCTCGAGGGCAATCCCGCTCAGGATATCGTGGATTTCGCAGGGGCTTATTCGGCGCTGGCACATACGTTCCCGGGGGATGTGAATTGGGCTACGCGATCGGAAGCCGAGAGTGCGATGAAGGGTGAGAGTGCGCGGATTAGACGATAGAGTCTGAGATGAATGCGCCAATAACATAACGCCTCTCTCTATTTTGGAGAGAGGTTTAATTTTGTGAGGAGGAAAAATGTCCAGTACTGTAGATCGCATTATTGATTGTGGTGTGGTTGCCGTGTTGCGGGCAGATAATCCGTCGCAGTTGATGGATGTGTCAAAAGCGCTGCGCGAGGGCGGTGTGGTGGCGATTGAGGTGACGATGACGGTGCCGGGGGCGCTGAAGGTGATTGAAGAAGCGTCGGCAAAGATGGAAGATACGATTATTGGGGTGGGGTCTGTGCTCGATCCAGAGACGGCGCGGGCAGCAATTCTATCCGGCGCAGAATATGTGGTGAGTCCCATTTTGAATACGGCGGTGATTGAGATGAGCAAACGATATGGCAAGGCCGTGATGCCCGCCGGATTTACGCCTACAGAAATTTTGACGGCATGGCAAGCGGGAGCCGATGTGGTCAAGGTGTTTCCCGCTGGCGTGGGAGGACCGTCTTATTTTAAGGATATTCTGGGTCCTTTGCCGCAGGTGAAGCTCATGCCCACGGGTGGAGTAGATGCCAATACAACGCCCGAGTTTATCAAAAATGGCGCGGTGGCTGTGGGGGCTGGTAGTGCGATGGTCGATAAGGTGGCTGTGGATAATAAAGACTGGGCATCTTTGACGGCAACGGCAAAATCTTTTGTAGATGCTGTGGCGCAGGCGCGAGCGGAAAAATGAGTTTGACGATTGGTATAGATTTAGGAGGCACCAATACGCGCGCGGGGCTTGTGACGGCGTCTGGGGAGATTGTAGGTAGGGCGCGGGGACCGACGCGATTGCATCTGGGTGCTGAGGGTGTGATATATGGCATTGCCGAATGTGCGCGTGCGGCTGCGCGAGATGGTGGGATTTCATTGGCAGAAGTACAGGGGGTAGGGGTTGGTGCGCCAGGTCCATTAGATCCGTTTGAAGGTGTGATCATATCGCCCGAAAATTTACAGTGTATGCACGGTGTGCGATTAAAAGATCGCCTGGAGGCATTGCTCGGGCTTGGCGTGATGGTGGATAATGATGCAAATTTGGCGGCTTATGGCGAGCAATGGCTGGGGGCTGGTCGAGGTGTTGATCACTTTTTGTGCGTGACCCTGGGTACAGGAGTTGGCGGTGGATGGATCAGCGAGGGGAGGGTTATGCACGGGTTTAATGGCAATGCGGCCGAGGTGGGGCATATTACAGTGGATCACAATGGACCGCTCTGTCCGTGTGGCAATTTTGGATGTTTGGAGATGTATGCATCTGCCACGGCTATGGTGCGCCGTACGTTGGAAAGACTTGAAGGGGAAAAGCCGGAGACATCTTTGAAAGCCGAGGGTTTGACCACACAGGTTATTTTTGAAGCGGCAGAGACAGGTGATGATTTTGCAATGCAGATGTTTGAGGAGACGGGGTTTTTCCTCGGTGTGGGGCTGGTGAGTCTGGTGAATGTATTGAATGTAGATCGCGTTGCGCTAACAGGCGGACTGGCGCAGGCGGGTGATTGGATTTTTGATCCGGCGATGCGAACTTTTTGGGATCGCGGTACTGTTGGTGTAAAAGAACACGTGCAGATTGTCCCTGCAGAACTGGGCGATGACGCGGGGATTTTAGGCGCGGCCAGACACGCGCAGGCGTAAAGCGCCACACTGTCTGACCCCTTACGTCTTACGCCTCTCCTTGTTCCTTTTGCCACGCTTCATATTCTGCACGCGCTTCATCTGTCAGTGGATAATATTTCCGCAGGTCGCCGCCTTCGGCGAGTTTCATTCGGCTAAAGACTTCCCATTCGGCGTGTTCGGTCGCTTTTTCTGCCAATTCAGGCGCGAGTTTAATCGGTACTACCACGGCGCCGTCGTCGTCGGCAATAATAATATCGCCGGGCATTACAAGTGTGTCACCACACGCTATCGGGACATTCACGGCGTGGGGGAAAATATTGGTTTGCGCGTGAAAATTGGGCGTTGTTCCTTTAAGCCATAAGCCGAGGTTTAATTCCCTGGCGTGGGGAAAATCGCGAATACAACCATCGACAATTGCACCTTGACCGCCCTGGCCGGAAAAATAGGTCAGCATCATCTCGCCAAAAACGCCACTGCTCATGTCGCCCCGAGCATCGACTACAACCACATCGCCCGGTTGTGTGTGATATAGCACATGGCGATGCAATTGTCTTTCCGGCCCTTGATATTCTCCCGATGAATGCAAATCTTCTCGTTTGGGCATAAATTGTAGCGTCAGTGCCGGGCCACAAATTGATTTGCCCGGCGTTCGGGGAAGGGGCCCCAAAATTTGGGCATCGCGGATGCCCAGCTTAAATAATTCTCCACTGGCTGTGGCACTGCCAATATGTGATAACGCATCAATTAATGACCTGGATGGGCGTTTTATATCCTGTGTTTGAATGGGTTCTAAACTCATCTATAGCTCCTGTTTTGATTGGTTTCACGCATCTTGTATGATCTTAAGATAAACAATGCCCGCATGGATTCAACACTATTTTCTTGTTTGGCAAGAATCTGATTGTACAGTATTTTTGAAGTACTGGTGCTGTTTGTTTTAAGATTTGACATATTTTTAAGCCGTGCGCGATACGGTTTATTATTTTTTTACAGGAGGTCTCATGCTCGGTCTTATCGGACTTGGACTCGTCGGGTCCGCACTTGTTGAACGCTTTCGCGACAAAGGTTTAGAAATTGCGGGGTATGATATTGATTCCGAAAAAATAAAAGCACATGAAGGTGACGGTTTTACGCCCTGCAAATCGCCAGCCGATGTCGCCGATAAAGCGCGTCGAATCGTTCTTTCACTTCCCGACTCTTATGTTGTCAACGATGTGGTTACAGGTGCGAGGGGCGTTTTGTCTGCGGCATCTCCCGGCGCAATTATTGTGGATACTACTACAGCCGATCCGCAGATGTCAACTGCGCTTGCCAAACGCCTTGAAAGCAGGAGTATTCGCTTTCTCGATGCGACTATTCTCGGATCCAGCAAGCAGGTGCGCGAATCAGATGTTCTCGTGATGGTCGGCGGTACTTTACCCGTCTTTGAATTGTGTACAGATATTTTTGAAGCCTTCTCGCTCAGGACCTTTCTTTGCGGATTGGTCGGGGGGCTTGTTCTGTCACAAAAAACGGGGGTAGATATCGATGTTTTGCTCGATGTTTTTAAGATGGGTGGCGCGTATTCTCGCGTGATGGATATTAAAGGCGAAAAAATGATCACCGGAGATTTTACCACTCAGGCTGCATTGGATCAGCACTTAAAAGATGTGGAACTCATTCTTGACCTCGGCGCGCGTACGGAAACGCCATTGCCCGTAACCGGGCTTCACGCCCAACTTTTGCGCACGGGCGTTGCGCTCGGTCTTGCAGAACAGGACAATTCCGCCATTGTCGAAGTGTTGAGGAAAATGGCGGGAATTAAATAATCACGACCGGAAAGGATATGTCCATGATCATTGATACGCATGTTCATTTTTACGATACAACCCGACCCGGTGGCGTTCCCTGGCCGCCCGAAGACAATGCATTGCTCTATCGCCCCGTTTTGCCGCACCACTTTGTTGAACGCACTGAAAAGATGGGTGTGGCTGGGACGGTTGTAGTTGAAGCCAGCCAGCTCGTTGAAGACAATCAGTGGATTCTGGATCTCGCAGCAGACAATCCCTGTATTGTCGGGTTTGTGGGTCGTCTGGATCCCCAGACCGAAGATTTTGAGAAGAATCTCGATCTCTTTTCAGCCAATCCGCTCTATCGCGGGATTCGTCTGGGACTTCAGAGGGGTAGTTTGGAAGATCAAGATGCTCTTATGCCACAACTCCAAAAATTGGCTGACCGCGATTTGCAGCTCGATTTGATGACGAATAGCAAACAGTTGCCCATCAATGCTGTTATTGCCGAGCAAATTCCCGATCTGCGCATTGTTATTGACCATGTTGCACATGTGGAAGTGACGGGTGAAGCACCCGATCCCGAATGGGTGCAGGGTATTCAGACCATTGCTAAATACTCCAATGTGTATTGCAAGGTGTCTGGCATGGTTGAACGCGCAGCACAACAACCCGCCCCCGACGATCCAGCTTATTATGTGCCTACGCTCGATGTGTTATGGCATGCTTTTGGTGAAGACCGTCTGGTCTATGGCAGCAATTGGCTCGTGTGCGAACGCGCAGCACCCTATGAGACGGTGCTCAGTATTGTCACCCATTATATTGAGAATAAGGGACCGGAAGCGATGGAGAAGTTCTTCTGGAAGAATTCAAAAGCTGCGTATAAGTGGATTGAGAGGTGAAAAACGCGAATCAAAGAAAGCAATTTGGTGGCGGGGCAGGGTTCGTCTATTCGTCTAATACGTTGCTCCGGTGGAATCTACCATCGGCACGAATCTGACAGGTATAATGTGTTGCTGTTGCAATTTGCCTTTCTGCTTGGTCAATAGCACGAGTTCTTGTGCATCGCGTTTTCCAACTGGAATTACCATGCGCCCACCTTCGGCGAGTTGGTCTTGAAGGGGTTGGGGTACCTGCGTTGGTGAACACGTCACAATAATCGCATCAAAAGGCGCGTGTTCTGGCCATCCTTTGTACCCATCGCCAACTTTCACTTCGATGTTCTCATACCCCAATGTGTTGAGCAAGTTTGCGGCGCGCTTGCCCAGCACTTCTACAATTTCTATGGTGTAGATGCTGTCACATAACTCGCCCAGAATCGCCGCCTGATACCCCGAACCCGTTCCGATTTCCAGCACTTTATCCGACTTCTCCAAATTCAGCACTTCGGTCATCAGCGCGACAATATACGGTTGAGAAATGGTCTGTCCCTCGCCGATGGGCAATGGATGATCGCCGTATGCTCGTGAAGCATAAGACTTGGGCACAAACTGGTGGCGCTCCACTTTTCGCATCGCTTCCAGGACTATCATACGTTCTCGCAATCGCTCCATGAGGTCTTGTGCATGCGATGTAGAGATCACCGCCACACCTACAAATAAGAGCAGTACAGCGTGTGCTGAAATGCTCTTATTCAGTATTTGCATCCTGCGCACTATGTACCTCCTGTATCATGTTTTGCTTCTGCCATTAAGCCTTCCTTTCGCGGTCAGGTTACGACAAATGATGCTTCAACTTCTTCACTCTCTTTATAGCCTATCCGAATGGCTTTGGCGCGAATTGTGGTCTCACCTTCTGGCAGGCGGATGGGTTCGGTGTACAATCGCCAGTGTTCATCGCCTGCGAGTTGATACGCCATTGACGCGCCCTGTGTGCCGCAGTAAAATTGTACGATTATCGGTCCCTTAAAGGTTCCACCTTCGGGCGCGGCCTCTCGGCCGGGGCTTTCTTCACATATTGGTACAAAAACCGGTAATTCGGTTTGCGGTTGCTCTGTGCCCTGCCACATGCGAAATACCATCTGATCTTCGGGCACATCGCCCCATACGTCGTATTTTTCGCGCCAGTCGTCCAGTGCCCCGCGCAAGCGGTTCAATGTTTCGGCGTGTGCGGAATCGTCCACGAGATTATTGACTTCAAATGGATCGTTTTCCGTGTCGTATAATTCTTCTACTGGGCGTTTTTGAAACATCACATTTTGTACACCTTCCAATTCGCCCGCGAGATGGAGCCGCCACATTTCCTGCAATGCGGGATGCCGATTGCGATAGGGGATCCACAATAAATACGGGTTTTCCGTCATGTAGTTTCGTATGTATTTGTATCGCTTATCCCGCACGGCGCGCATCATGTCATAAGATTCGTCGTAACGATCTCGCGTTGCAAATATGTAATCCCGGTCTTTTTCCTGTGGTCCCACAAAGGGTTGGCCCTGGAGATGGGCCGGGATTTGTACACCGGCGAGTGATAGTACGGTTGGACCCAGATCGATCATGCTGACCAATCGATCGTTGACGCTGCCGGGTTCCAATTCGCCCGGCCAGCGCACGATGCAGGGTATGCGAATGCCCGCATCATAGGGCCAACGCTTGGCCCGGGGGAGACCTTCGCCGTGGTCGCTCCAGATGAATACAATTGTGTTGTCTGCCAATCCATCGTCTTCCAATTGCTGCAGCATTTCGCCAACCCACGCATCGTTGTCGGCGATGTTGTCGTAATGTCTCGCCAATGCCAACCGCGCTTTGGGTGTATTGGGGATATAGGGCGGTAGTGTGACCGTATCTGGATCGGTTTCTACTTCTGGGCGTTTCTCTGGCCACATGCCGCTTTCGTGCGTTACGGTGCGATTAAATACCGCAAAAAAGGGCGCGCCATCTGGGCGGTTGCGCCAGTGGGCTTGTGCGCTCAATTCATCCCAGGCAGTAATTGGCGGGGTAAATTGATAATCGGTTTTTGTGTTGTTCGTGCAGTAATACCCTGCCATCCGCAAATATTCTGGAAAACATTTCACATAATGCGGTGGTACAACGTCGTAGGGCGTGGGCATTTGCGGTGCATGTGCATTGGTGTGGCGCGTGCGCATGTGCTGCGAGCCTATTGCCGTTTGATACATGCCCGTGATAATTGCCGAGCGACTCGGCGCGCATACGCCCGCTGTTGAAAATGCATTGGGGTACCGACATCCTTCAGATGCCAGTTTATCGAGATTTGGCGTGCGCGCCACTTTATCGCCATAACACCCAAATCGCGGGCTTGTGTCTTCTAAGGATAACCATAGGATATTCGGTCTTTCACTCATTTCCCTTCCTTTCATCCAGAATATGACGTAAAAATTCAATCGAAGAACCAGATCAATTCGCCGTCCCAGCATATCTTCCAAAAAAAATGACAGATGCATGAAGTGATCAAATGATTTCTGCCCAGACTCAAATTCTACAAGCAAATCAACATCGCTGTCAACACGATGTTTTTCTCCTACAAACGAACCAAAAAGCCCCAGACGCTTAATGCCATATTTTTTTATTTTGATTTGATTTTTTTTTAAAAGTGAGAGCATCTCATCTTTCGATTGAATAACAGCGTTCATGTGCTCAGCCTCCATTCTCTCAACATCTTCTACAGTTGGATATGAACTTGTTTATTATGCACAATCTTTATATGGCAGGCAATCATTGTTTGTTTTGCCTCAGGGTGTGAATATTGTATTTTGCCTATAACTGACAACAAAGAGGTGCGCTATGACGATTGAAATTCGAGGCAGGGTGATGAATGAACCGTCTGGACGCGGTCTGGGCGGCGTTTTGGTTTCCAATGGGGAGCAGATTGTGCAGACGGACGAGGAGGGGCGGTACGCGCTTGCGGTAGAACCGGAGGCACACAGATTCGTATTTTTGACTGTCCCGGATGGTTTTCGAGCGACATCGGGGTTCTACTCATCTATACGGAACTGGACAGACGCGCAAGATGGGGTGGATTTTGGACTTGAGTCTGCACCTGAGCGGGCTGTGCGGCAGTTTGCGCTTGTGCAGATTACCGATACACACGTTGTGACGGAAGGGGATATGCTGACGTCCGGAGAGGTTCTCACCGAGGCACTACAGCGACTTGTCCGGGAAGCCAATCCGGATATGATTGTGGCGAGTGGGGATCTGACGAACAGGGGAGAGCTTGCCGAGTTGTACCGTTTTCGAGAGGCACAGGAGACGGTTTCAACGCCGGTTTTCCCGCTGTTCGGCGGGCACGACGGGAACGAGGAGCGCCACGAGGGGGGCTCAGCGGACAATACGTTTACCCGGAATTTCGAAGCGGTGCTCGG
>JAPOXY010000049.1 GCA_026706845.1 Gemmatimonadota bacterium | reverse complement strand
AGGAGCTGCGACTCGGCCTGCTGCCGCCGAAAGACCACTCCCACGTCGGAAGGGCGGTAAATGACACCTGTGCTGATCACCTCTTGTGCATCGGTAAATATCGACATGAAAAGTCCAGCAAACACCACGGCGGGTAGCGACAAGGCGATATTGGTCACAACTGAAATAAAGAGAATAGTCCAACCGTGGCGCTCTGCACCCGCGGGATCTTTCGCCCCCAAATGCTGCCCTACCATAGCCGTTGAAACCGTACCAAAAGACAGCCCGGTTCGCCGCAAAATATGTTCCAATTGACTCCCAATCGCATACGCCGCAACCGCAGTTGTAGATAATGTGGACATGGCAATGAGTTTGAGATAAACCACACCTGAGCCATTGCGCAAAATGCCTTGCAGACCAGAAGGCACGCCAATTTTGAGAATGCGGCGCGCAACATCCCAGTTAAACCGGTAGGACGTATCGGGCAAAAGAGTGAGCGCAAAACGCCCGCTATAAAGACACCCAAGCCCAATCAGGGTTGCCGCACTGCGCCCCAAAAGACCGCCCACAGCAGCCCCCACAACGCCCAATGCCGGCAAACCCCAGTGACCAAAGATTAGGAGATAACACATCACAATTTGAATACTACTACTGATCAAACTCAAAAAGAAAGGCGTGCGCGTATCCCCAGCACCCTGAAAGCAACTCGCAATCGCGCGATTTAGCGTCATAAAAGGAACGCCTAAAAAGAAAACCTGTAAATACGGCGTACCCATAGCTGCTACCTTCGGATCCGAGGTCATCATCGGAATCAAAAAAGGCGAAAGAGCCAAACTGCCCAGACCAAAAGCGATACTAAAGAAAAAAAGCAGGGAAAACGCCTGCTTCGCCGATGCACTGGCTTCGCGCATAGAATCCGCGCCAATCGCCTGTGCGACCATCGTCAGCGCGCCTCTCGAAATGGACATCATCGCCGTAAAAAGAACGCGCGTAAACACCTGAGCAATACCCACTGCAGAAAGGGCGGCAGGACCGAGCGTCCCGATAAAAATGAGTTGAACCATGAGTACAACACTCTCGATCTGGCCTCCCGCAGCAACGGGCAAGGTCATCCCGAGGATCTTCCCGGTCAGCGAAAGATCGACTTTGCGCTCGGTGGATTCTATTGTCGTTTCGAGTGGTTTGGACATGAAATTAAAAGATGTTCGGGAATACCCTGTCCCATCACCATAGCCGCGACATCGTCCTGCGTGACATCACAGATCGAAAAATCGCCGACCTTTTCGCCGTGGCTGAGAATAGTTGCCCGGTCAGCAACCTCAAACACGTGGGTAATATTATGCGTAATAAAAATAACACCTATACCTTTTTCTTTAGCAGCCGCAATATAGCCGAGCACCTTGCGCGTTTCGCCAACAGAAAGAGCAGAAGTCGGCTCATCGAGAATGAGCACGCGGGATCCAAAGTGAAGGGCGCGGGCTATGGCAATCGATTGTCGCTCGCCACCGGAAAGACGGGCAACGGATTCGCTCGCATTGCGAATGTGAATACCTATCTCACCCAGCGCTGCGGCCGCACCTGCATCCATCGCCGCCTGATCGAAAAGCGCAAACGGACCGACCCGCTTGACGAGTTCTCGCCCCAGATAAAAATTGCGCGCAATGCTCATACTCGGCACAAGCGCGAGGTCCTGATAAACGGTCTCAATCCCCAGATCTCGAGCATCCTGTGGCGAATCGAATCGAATGACTTCATCCCCAAAATACATATCGCCTTCGCTCGGCGGATAAACACCCGTAATCACCTTAATCAGCGTAGATTTACCCGCCCCATTATCGCCTAAAAGCGCGAGAACTTCACCGTCCTCAAGCGTGAAATCAACGCCTTTCAGGGCGACAATATGCCCAAAGCGGCGACCGATATTTTTGAGTTCGAGCAAAGCCACATGTATCCTCAGCGTTCTTTACGCACAAAATTGTTAATCACAACAGCCGCAATCATAATAGCGCCAATAGCACCCCGAAACGCATTGGAGGGAACCTGCATAAGAACAAGCCCCGTGCGCAACATACCGGTCAGCGCAGTACCAATAGCCGAACCGATCAAACTGCCATAACCCCCTGTAAGCAGCGTACCACCAATGACAACCGCGGCGATAACCTCGAGTTCCAGCCCCGTACCGCGCAATGGATCGACGCTCTTGAGGCGTGCGACCTGAATAATACCCGCGAGTGCGGCGAGAAATCCCGAAATGACAAAATTGGTCACGCGCACGCGATCGATACGAATACCCTGCAAACGCGCCGCCTGGGCATTGCCACCCGTAGCAAAAACAGCGTTGCCAAAACGAGATTGACTCAAAACAATCGCAAAAGCCGCGGTCAGCCCTATCCACCACAGAATGCCAGTGCGGTAGTTCCCCGGTTCAATACGTCCGTTGAGCGCGTAAAAAAAATCAATTTTAACCGGCATCAAAGGATGGGGTATAAGTGCCTCAATGGCGAGATAAGCGACAAAAAGAAGCGCAACAGCAACCAGGATTTTGGACTTTATGGACTGATTTCTCGCCCGCCAGATATCCCTAGCCGTCCACAGAACGAGAAAAAAAAACGCGAGCGTCAAAATAAAAACCACGAAACCGGGCACTTCGAGAACTGGAGACTCGCGCGAATAATCGGCATATCGAATAATGCGCCCGCCGGAAATAACCGTAAGGGGAATGGCGCGATACGCGAGCATCGTCCCCAACGTAATAATAAAGGAAGGAATACCCGTCGATATGAGAAGCAACCCATTGATCAGACCGAGCAAACAGCCGGCAATTAATCCAATTCCTGCCGCGAGTAAAACAGGTACACCATTTACGGTCGCATAGAGAAATGCGAGAGAAGACACCCCCAGAATAGAACCAACTGAAAGATCAAACTCTCCAGAAATCATCAAAAGCGTAATACCTATCGCGAGGATGCCCGGAACGGCCTGACTATTGAGAATGGATGATATCGCGCTATGGGAAAGAAATGTATCTGGCGTGGCGAATGCAAAGATCAAAAATATAACGGAAAAACCCGCTGCGGCGCCAGCTTCTGGAGAGCGCGCAAGGCGGGTGCGAATGGCGTCATAAGGCTTCAATAGAAATCCTATCTATAACCTGCGGTCACTAATCTGTCAATGCGGTCAACATTTGTTGCATTAATGGCGAACGGGCCTGTGAGCACATCCTGTGCGAGAGTAAGACCATAGGCATTATTCAAATACAAAAAAGAAACAGTCAGATAACCCTGCAAATAGGGCTGTTGATCGACAGCCTGAACCGTATATCCCCTCCGAATATGCTCAAATATGGACGTACTCGTATCGTGGGTAACATGCAAAATTTCGCCAACTTTTTTTCCCTCTTCCTCAAGAAAAAGATAAAAAGCATCGGCTGGCAGCGGTCCCAGGGTAGCGATGGCATTGGTCTCGGGATGCCCGAGAAAATAGTCGCGCAACAAGCCCGCAGACTGCTCGACATCATTAGATATGGTCAAACCGTCAACGACAATGCCTCTCTCTTCAAAAATACTCGAGAATCCGGCAAATCGCGCTTCGAGACCACTGTGCCCGAGTTCCTGGATAGGACATACCGCGCGCTGAACCGCGATCCCGCGTTTTTCCGCCTCGGCGAGAATGGCTTTGGCATTGGATTGACCGCCGAGATACTCGCTGGCACCCACATAAAATTGCGTGGGCAGTGCATTATCTCCCCCCGCATTGGGATCCGCCGTATTGAGCACAATAATGGGAATACCCGCCGCGTGTGCGCGCACAACGCTCTCCCGAATAGCTTCGGGATCCGGACACGTAATGCCAATGCCATTGACCTTATTTGCAATAGCGTCATCGAGAAAATTGGGCATATCCGCAATTGAAAATGTGGGATTGCTCAACCATTGCACATCCACATCATAGCGTTTGGCCGCATCTTCCATACCCTTAATCACCACATTCCAGAATGGATTTCCAGGTCCGCCATGCGTGACAAAAGCAAATTTGTAGCGTTCCTGAGCAATTGCGGGATGCAGACAAGAGAAAGCAAAAAAAAGCGCGAGAATATAGCGAATAACCATTGAGAACTCCTATCTCGAAATGATGACTTCGCAAGATACGCGCCCAAAAAGATCAAGTCAAGTTCGACAAACAGGCATGCGTGTACGGTAAGGGATCTATGCCCGTAGCGAGTATTGTAGCGCGCGCATGGGCGAGAAGAAAATCGAGTTCATCGGGGGTATCGACATCAAACCAGGGGGGAACGAGACCGAGCGTATTCCCCGCGCGCTGAACGCGGTCAATAGTCTGCGACAAAACACTGGGCGTACTCCATGCCACATCCTCGAAAATTTCCGGCGTCGATTTTGAAACACCAACGAGATAGTATCCACCATCTGTACTCGGACCTAAAACAACATCCTTTGTGTGCAGCAGATCGAATGCCTGCGTAATATGGTGGGCTGGCAGAGAAGGGATATCCGTACCAATGAGAACGGCTGCTGATGCACCTGCATCGAGTTCTTGAACAAGAGCTTCTCGCATGCGAACACCAAGGTCATCCTGCACCTGGGGAACGAACTGCCATTGAGCCTTCACCCCCCCACCAAAAAGCGCGCGAACCTCGGACTCTGCATCGGGCGGATCAAAAGCAATCACCCGTCTATCGACATCAATACTTTCACCCCGCGCCAGCACATCGCGCACAAACGCGGTGTAAAGGGCTGCAACCTGATCGGGTGCATAGCGCGTCTGCAACCGGGTCTTAACCGCTCCGGGAAGTGGATTTTTGACAAAAACGATTAGAGATGTCATATAAGAGTTGATACGCTGTTTACGCAAACCTTAAATTTTTGTATCATAACAAAACCAATGGACATAGTACCGGAAAATGCTCTAAAAATCAACTTATTGAGTCGCCCTCTCAATCCCAAAGGAGAACCTGAAACATGAGTTCCCGCACCCGAACATCTGATTTTACCCCCCTCACATATACCACACCCGACCGTCTGGTCACAGATTTTGCAAGCCGGGGCATAGTCATCCTTTCCCCCGAAGACCTGGGCATCCCCGCCGAAGTCCACAAACGCGTTTACGACTTCGAAAAAAAGGCTAAAAAAGAGAAAAAACGCGTCACAACGGGCATCATCCCCGACGTACTCGAAGTCCTCAACGCACCCGGCCTCGTCTCAGCCTGTGACCAGCTCGCAGGTAAAAATTGGGCCATCGTCCCCTTTACCCACAACGCAGTCTTTACCAGTGGCCCCAGAGATCAACACTGGCACAAAGACGACAACGGCCCATACAACGGCCGAAAACAGCGCCACCATCAGGCCGTCCAACTGGAAATGCTGTATTATCCTCAAGATGTCACAGCAGAAATGGGGCCCACAGCAACCATCCCCTACTCACAATATTGGACCTTTAACCACGAAGAAAACCACGACAACTTTGCGGGCGCAGACCACCTCGATTTTGCCTACTTCTTCGACATGCAAAGCGAACACGTCAGCGGGCCCCAATCCAAATACGATATCGAAGACATCGTCAACCAGCGCACCGCCCATGACATTCGCATGCGCGATGCCGTCACCGACACACAATGGCCTCTCGTACTCCCCTTTGAAGCAGGACCACTCCGCGCAGGCAGCGTGATCATCTACTCGCACAACACCTTCCACAGGGGCAACCACCGGCGCGATGACTGGCGCACCTGGGACGACAACCCGCGCTTTATGTGGCGCTTCTGGCTCTATCGCACTACCGATCCATCACCCAACGGGACAACAACCGTTGTGCCAATGAACGACCTCGGCATCGACCCCATCACCCGCGTCAACCTCTCTGAGGCACCAGACGATGCCACCGAAGTGTGGCGCTATCATCATCACTGGATCAAAACCGGCCAGGCACCGCCACCGCGTCCCGAATCAAAATCTGCTTCGCAAAAAGAAAAAGAGCGCGAAGCCAAAGCCCTTTTCGAACAACTCCACGCCAAATACGACGAAGCTGAACCCGCCCGAATTGGGGCTGCTTACAAACTCGCCTCAATTGGCGACCCGGCATTGGCCACCAAAATTCTCGGACGCGCGCTCTACACCGACCGCGAAAATGTGCGACGCGCAGCCACATACGGCCTGATCGCCGTGGGACCAGATGCGACAGACACACTCATCGAAGCAACTCGATCGCCTATCAAATGGATTCGCAAAGCAGGTGTCTATGGCCTGGGCGATGCCAGCCATCTCACAAAGGATGTACTCGACGCAGTTACCTCCTGCTTACACAACGATTCCTCTGTCTATGTCCGTTCTGTAGCCGCGGGAACCCTCGGCTGTTTGGGACGCCGTGCAGTGGCTACTGGTAAAGGCACTGACCTGATCCCCACTTGTATTGATGCGCTCTTACAAAGCCTCAGCCGAGAAAAAAATCGCCCCAGCATGGACAAAGCGCAAAAACGAAGCATCAAATTTGTTCGCCCAACCGACGACTGCGACGTCTGCGAAGGCAGTGGCGTCGATTTTGGCCTCGACCGCTTTAAGCCCGTTCGCTCTGCCGTCCGGGAAAACGCCCTGTGGTCCATCGTCATCCTCTGTTCCCACGGCACCAGGATCCTCGGCAATGCACTCGAGCCGACAATCGAGACCTTAAAAAACATTATCCGAACCGACAAAAATGTCATCGACGTCGGATTCGCCATGGACGCGCTGATTCGCCTGGTCAAATTGAGCCCGGATGAAGTTCCTCAAATCAACCGGAAAAACCTCCTGAATATCTTGAAAGAACTCCCCGTACACAGCTGGGAAACCTTCATCCGAGGAGGCCTTAGTCTGGACACCGTATCAAAATTTAATAAACCCTGACAACACATCAAAGAATGGAGAACCTATGTCTCAGGACCGACCGAATATTCTCTATATCATGGACGACCAGCACCGATGGGATTATCTGGGATCAATGGGCGCTGATTTTGTCAAAACGCCCAATCTGGACCGGCTGGCCGAGCGCGGCATTCAGTTCACACAATGCACGACAAATTGTCCGGTTTGCGCGCCATCTCGCATTGCGGTCGCATCCGGCCTGCAACCCGTTCGCCTGGGAGCACTGGGTAACAACAATTTTCTGCCACGCACAGCCACAACCTATTATCAACGGCTACGCGATCACAATTACTACGTAGGCTGCGTGGGCAAACTGGATCTGGCAAAACCCGATGGGTACAACGGACGCGATGGCGACAGACCAGCTACGTATATGTGGGGCTTTACGCATCCCGTTGAAGTTGAAGGCAAAAGCCATGCTGGCAGGGGCAGAATTCCCCAGGGACCCTACAATCATTTTTTAAAAGAAAAAGGATTACTCGATGCGTTTGTCGATGATTATTCAGCGCGAAGTGGTCCCAGAACAAGTCACGATTCGGTACTGCCGACCGAAGCATTTGCAGATACGTACATCGGACAGCGATCTGTCCAGTGGATCGAAGACATACCAGACGATTTCCCCTGGCATTTATTCGTGAGTTTTGTGGGACCACACAGCCCATTTGATCCCCCGACCGCATATGCCGAACGATATCGCAACGCCGAAATGCCAGCTCCGATCCCAGCAACGGGCAAAGGTAAACCCAAAAATATTGAAAGCAGCAGAAAAGGGCTGACCGGGGCTGAGATCCTGGAGACGCGGCGGCAATATTGTGCGTACATCGAACTCATTGACGCTCAAATTGGCGAAATATTAGACGCGGTTGAAAAGCGGGGAATGATGGACAATACGTACATTATATTCACCAGCGACCACGGTGAAATGCTCGGCGATCACGGGCTTTATGGCAAAAGCGTGCCCTATGAGGCTTCGTTGCGCGTGCCGCTTATTGTGGCTGGACCCGGTATTGAGGGGGGCAGGGTATCGGCAGAACCTGTAGAATTGATCGATACCAACGCGACAATCTGCGAATGGGCCGGATTACCACCACAGGAAAATATCGACGCGCAGTCACTGGGACCCGTTTTGAGAGGCGAGACGAATGATCACCGCACAGAATCGGTCAGCCAAATTCGTAATTTCAGGTTGATTCGCACGAAAACACACAAACTGATCGAAAACCAAAACGATATCAATGAGCTGTACGACCTGGAAAATGATCCAGATGAGCTGAACAATATCGCAAATGAAAACTCAGATATCGCAAGAAAACTTAGCCGTCGGTTAGACGAGAGATTCAAAGAAGGTGCCTGGCTACGCGGTTGAGAAAGGAGATCATGATGAGTAAACCCAATATCGTCTTTATTCTGGCTGATGACCTCGGGTTTGGTGATGTACGAGCAAATAATTCCGAGTCAAAGATTCCAACACCAAATCTGGATCGGATAGCAGCGGAAGGGATGCGGTTTACCGATGCACATACCAACTCGGCGATGTGTTCGCCTACGCGATATGGATTGATGACAGGAAGGTATGCGTGGCGCACCTGGTTAAAGAGGATCGTACTGCCACACTTTTCAAAACCCCTGATAGACGAAGGACGAATGACGCTGGCATCGCTCTTAAAGTCTCATGGATATGCGACCGCAGCGGTTGGCAAATGGCATCTGGGTTTGGGATGGCAGGCCAAAGATGGCGAGACGTTTGATCCGGAGGTCTGGACACCGCATCAGATTGATGCGATTGATTTTACTAAACCGTTAAAAGGAAGCCCACTGGATCACGGATTTGATTATTTTTTTGGGTTGAACGCGTCAAACAATATGCTGCCGTATTGCTTTATTGAAAATGATCGCGCAGTTTTGGAACCGGATGAGCGGAAGTGGCCAGTGTATGATACCGAATCGCCTGTGGGATTGATGTCGCCGGATTATACGTCGGAGAAAATTGATCAGGTTTTGCTTAGCAAAGCAAAAGCGTGGCTAAATACGCATTTTGAAGAGCGGCAGGATGATCCTTTCTTTTTGTATTTTCCATCGTCGGCAATCCACCGTCCGTGTTTGCCATCCCATAAGTGGATTGGAAAAAGTCAGGCGGGATTGAGAGGTGATAAGGTTGCAGAATTAGATGATATTGTCGGGCGTTTGTTGGGAGAATTGGAAAAACACGGCGCGCTCGATAACACGCTGGTGATCTTTTCAAGTGATAACGGCGGACTTGCAGGCGATTCCGAGCAAGCGTTGCAGGAATTGGCGGACAATGGGTATGGTCAGGTTTGGCCATCCCGGCAATTGTTGGGTAGAATCGATGAAGGGATTCACAATGTGCGCGGAAGAAAACATTTGACGTATAGCCATCGGTGCAACGGAGAGTTTTTTGGTTACAAAACGGATATATATGAAGGCGGACACCGCGTGCCTTTTTTGGTACGCTGGCCAGGTAAGGTAACGGCGGGAACAGTTTGCGATGAGACGATTTGCATGACGGACATGCTGGCGACAGTGGCGGCACTTTTGGGCGAGACTTTGCCCGAAGATGCGGGTGAGGACAGCTACAATGTGTTGCCATTGATATTGGGCGAAGAAATTGAGAAACCGATTCGAGAGGCGACGGTCCATCACTCAGGTCAGGGGATGTTTGCAATCAGGAAGGGCAAGTGGAAGCTGGTGTTGGGACAGGAGTCGGGGGGTCAGACTGATCGCACAGTTGAAACTGAGGGACAGCTCTACGATATGGAAACAGACAAAGAAGAAACCACAAATGTGTATGAAGAGCATCCTGAAGTGATAGCAGAACTGACGGCTTTGTTGGAAAAATATGAGCACGAGGGACGGAGTGCTCCGGTAATGGCTTGAGGAGATGATGCAATTCTAATCTCTGTACACTTCACGCCGATGCTTGGCATAGTGGACAACAATCTCTCGTTTTGCCCGGTTATAGGTATATAGGACGCGGTAATCGCCAACTCGCAACTTGAACATACCCCTCCAATCTCCTCTAAGCCCTTCGGGTCTAATCGCATCAAAATTCTCGGCTAACCATCGCAGTCTTGTAAGCACTCGCTGTGCTATTGGTGCACCCAAACGGTCTAAATCGGATTCAGCATTGGACGTAAATTCTACCTCATACATCACCAGGTCAACCCCAGTCTCTCAGCGACTTTCTGTGCAGGTACAGTTTTACCACCAGCTTCCACATCAGCAAGAGACTGCTTCAGTTCTTCGACGAAGTCATCGCGCAATTCCAGCCCTTCATCCGGATCGCTCATCATTTCTGAGAGCGTTTGTATGACAACTTCCTGAACAAGTTCTCTAAACTCATCAATTGTTAAATCGGCAACTTTTGTTGCTTCTGTAGAGACATTTGAAGAAGTCATTTTTCAGTACCTTTCTTCGATTTATATCAACTCAATTTCTCCCGCAACAACTGACTGGCTTTTTGGGGATTGGCCTGGCCTTTTGTAGCTCTCATAAGCTGCCCCATAAAGAACCCCATAAGCTTTTGATCGCCGCCTTTAAACCGCTCAACCTCCTCGGGATTATCCGCAATAATCTGATCGATCACGCCATCGAGTTCACCCGCATCGCTGATTTGCACAAGCCCCTTCTTCTCCACAATAGACGCAGGACTCTCCCCTGTCTCCACCATATCGTCAAAAACCGTTCGCGCGATACTGGTACTAATATCGCCCTTATCGATCAAACCAATCAACTCCGCGAGACATTCGGCTGAAACGCGCAAATCGCCAATCGCGATCTTCCGGTCATTCAGAACGCGCATCACATCGCCCTGTATCCAATTGGCCGCGAGCCTGCTCTGCACACCCGTCGCAACCGCAGCTTCAAAATAATCCGCAACATCTCGATCTGCGGTAAGCACATCGATCTGATCGCCGGAAATATCGTAAACCTCTGCAAAACGCGCGCGTTTGTCCTCTGGCAACTCTGGAATCTGGCTCTGAACGCGCGCGACCCAGGCATCATCTACGACCAATGGGACCAGATCCGGATCGGGAAAATAGCGATAATCGTCCGACTCCTCTTTTGTACGCATAGCCCGCAAAATATTGCGATCGGGGTCATAGAGCATCGTCGCCTGCTCAATCTCACCCCCGGTCTCAACCAAATCAATCTGCCGCTGAATCTCGGACTCGATAGCGCGCTGGCAATTGCGAAAAGAATTGACATTTTTGATCTCAACCTTCGTGCCGAGTTGGGTTTCTCCAACGGGTCGAATCGACACATTGGCATCAATTCGCATATGTCCCTTTTCCATATCGCCTTCGGACACTCCCGTGTACACCAGCAATTGATGCAAACTCGTCAGATAGTAAAAAACTTCCTCCGACGTCGAAAGATCCGGCTCACTCACAATCTCGATAAGCGGCACACCACAGCGATTGACATCCACGAGAGACTCCCCTGCAGCCACAAAAGCCTCCTGGTGGATGCTCTTGCCAGCATCTTCTTCCATATGGATACGCGTAAGGCGAATGGTCTTCCTACCACCGTCAGCCGTGGGCACGTCAACACCCCCACCAGTAGCCAGAGGCATTTCTTCATTGGATTGAAACTGCGAGATTTGATACCCCTTGGGCAGATCGGGATAAAAATAATTCTTCCGCAAAAAACGGCTGCGCGGTTGAATCGCGCAGCCTGCAGATAGTGCAACGCGCATCGCCAGTTCAACCACATTCTGATTCAACACGGGAAGCGCACCCGGCAAGCCCAAACACACCGGACAGACATGGGTATTGGGATCGGCGCCAAATTCGGCACTACATCCGCAAAAAATTTTCGTAGTGGTCGCAAGTTGGGCGTGCACTTCCAGGCCGATGACAGACTCGTAATTCATGACGCCAACTCTCTTTCAACAACTGCAGATGCGCTCAAAATGGTCTCTTCGGCAAAGGCATTACCGAGCAACTGCAAGCCTATGGGCAAGCCTTCAGTCGATGTGCCACAAGGTACCGAAATACCGGGAATACCAGCGAGATTCACAGAAACAGTATAAATATCGGAAAGATACATCTGAAGCGGATCGTCGAGTTTTTCACCCAGCTTAAACGCCGGAGTAGGCGATACGGGCGAAGCGAGGAGATCACAGGATTCAAACGCGCGGTCAAAATCCCGACGAATAAGCGTGCGCACCTGTTGCGCCTTGCGATAATACGCATCGTAATACCCCGCACTCAACGCATAAGTCCCCAGCATAATGCGACGCTTGACTTCTGCGCCAAAACCCTTGCTGCGCGTTTGAACATACATATCAATCAGGTTTTCTGCCTCATCTCGGAAGCCGTATTTCACCCCATCGTAACGCGACAAATTAGACGATGCCTCAGCCGTAGCAATAATATAATATGCGGCAATTGCAAAAGCGGGATGTCCGGCAGTTGGCAGCGAAACTTCGCGAATAGACGCGCCATTTTTTTCCAGAATTTCAACCCCCTGCATGACAGCATCGCGAACGTCGGCTTGCAGACCCTCGCCGAAAAACTCTGTCGGCAAGCCAATGGTGAGACCATCAACGCCTCTTTGGCAGGCCAAAAGGTAATCGAGCACCGGTACAGAAGCAGAGGTAGAATCGCGGGGATCGTGCCCGGCGATGACGCCGAGCAGGGTGGCCGCATCTTCGACAGTACGCGCAAATGGACCAATCTGGTCGAGAGAAGAGGCATAAGCGATCAGACCATAACGAGAAACCCGACCGTAAGTGGGTTTTAGACCCACCACACCGCAGAAAGATGCGGGCAAACGAACAGACCCCCCAGTGTCAGACCCCAGGGTCATCAGAGCCTGACCGGCAGCAACAGCAGCGGCAGAGCCACCGCTGGACCCGCCTGTTACACGAGTTTGATCGCGTGGATTTTTGACCGCACCAAAATGGGAATTTTCGCTGGAAGAGCCCATGGCAAACTCATCCATATTGAGTTTGCCCAGGATGATTGCATCGGCCTGACGCAAACGGGTAACAACGGTTGCATCATAAGGTGGGATAAAATTGTAGAGAATTTTTGACGCACAGGTCGTGCGCAGCCCTTTGGTACACAATACATCTTTCAGGGCAATCGGAATGCCTGCGAGAGGGCCAAGAGCCTGACCCTCTGCGGCTTTTTGATCGACAGCATCTGCAGCTTTGAGCGCGCCTTCTTCATCAATAGTGATGAAGGCATTGATATCGGGATTTGTATTTTGGATGTGCGCGAGGATCTCTTCCGTTATTTCGCCGGCTGTGTGCGTACCCCAGCGAATGCCCTGTACAAGCTCCCGCGCTGTTTGGGCGGAAAAAACAGAATCGTCAGCCACCCTGCCTCCAGATTACGATTTTGTTTCTGTACCCGATGTTGTCTGTGTGGGTTGTGTGGGTTGTGGTTCGGGAGGCGGAGCAGTATTGACGTTGTTTTCTATTTCGGTCTGAACGTCTTTCACGCCGCGCTTAAATTCGGTAATCCCCTTGCCGAGAGACTGGGCAATTTCGGGAATGCGTTTTGCACCAAACACCAGCAAAACAACGACCAAAATCAATACGATTTCCCACGGTCCCATGCCGAACATGTCACACCTCCAGAAATAACTCAGTAGGAATACTTGACGTAGTACCAGGCTATCCCGATACCGAGAAAACTCAACACATTAAAAGGGAGCGAAAAGCCAAATGTAAAGGTCATAATGATCAGGTTAATCTTAATGGGATCGAACTCGTAAACATAAGATTCAATAAGCACTTTTTCTGCCACATTATTTTCCAGGCCGAGGCCATCAAAAATAACAGCAAGGACCTGGCCAACCACGTTGCCGGCAAGAATGCCAATAAAGATCGCAACAATGAGAATTCCCAGACTTTTTCGCCTCATAATCACGCTTTAAAAAAAGTTTTAGTCCCGCACATCTGCCACTTCGCGGTCTGTAATCGTGTAATACAACCATCTGAACAGGCCAGATAGGGAAATGGCAAGTGCCATGGGAAAGAATACTTCATAGGTATAAAAAAACATGAGCACAATAACACATAGTAGAAAAATCAAGCGAACGCGGCCGCGTCTTGTTTCTATAGACAACCTCGAAAACGCACTGTACTCAATTGTGCTGATCATGAGAAATGAGAGCACAACGCACAGGGCGATGGCAATATGAGGCGCATGAGTGCTACTCTGCCACACCCGCTCTGTAAAAAGAATATATGCGGCCAGAGTACCCGCTGCCGTTGGAATCGGGAGACCGGAGAAATTTTCTTTGTCAAATCCCTTTAATAGTGCGTTGAAACGCGCCAGTCTCAGCGCACCACACAGGAGAAACAAAAAACAGACGCCAAAGGGCAACCAGCGAATGACCAGCAAGGTATCGAGATAGTACAGCATTAGCAGGGCCGGAGCCACGCCAAAAGAGCACACATCGACAATGGAGTCAAATTGGACGCCAAAGTTGCTGGACGTATGGAGATATCGCGCAACTTTTCCGTCGCACGCATCGAGAAATCCCGCAATAACGATGAGAAGCGCTGCACCGATAAAACGCCCATTCACAGCGTAGTACATAGATAAAAAACCACAAAACAAACTGCTGATGGTAAACAGGCTGGGCACGGCTGCTTTGGCATTCACATTCATTGACATGGCTCCAATCGGGGATTACTCGTTGCGCGGGTCGGATTCTAAGACGAGTTGGGTATCAAATACGTCCTCGCCACGCAAAATTTTGAGACTAAATATATCGCCAACGGCCGCGTATCGAAAAGCATCTACAACATCATCGGCACTACTGGTATTTTTCTTATTAACCATCACAATCACATCGCCGGGCAACAACCCGGCACTTTCGCCCGGGCTGAGGGGATCGACGACAGTGATCAAAGCACCTTTAATTGTACGAACCCCAAGGGTGCGAGCAATGTGCGAGTTGAGGTTGTGAATATCCAGCCCGGTCCAGAACTCGCGACTACCCTGATCAATGAGCTGACAGGCCACCTGGATTGCGCGGTCAATAGGCACTGCAAAACCGATGCCCAATGACCCGCCCTGGGAAAAAATAAATGAATTAATGCCAATAACGCGACCGAGGCTATTCACCAGAGGACCGCCGCTATTGCCCGGATTAATTGAAGCATCCGTTTGAATCATGCCTTTGTAGGCGCGTTCATTTTGCTCCGGACGAACAATGCGATCTACTGCACTAATAACACCAACCGTAACGGTGGGATTGAGATCTTCAAAGTGCAAGCCAAAAGGGTTCCCAAGCGCGATCGCCCATTCGCCAATAATAACGCTTTCAGATGTCCCAATCTCGGGAACATAAAGACTATCGGCATCGATCTGCACAACTGCGAGATCCCATTGACGATCTATAAAAACGTCGAGAACATCAAAGCGCCGACCATCGGGAAAGA
>JAPOXY010000048.1 GCA_026706845.1 Gemmatimonadota bacterium | reverse complement strand
GCGGCAATCAATACCGCAGCGCGTTTATCTTTTGGCGTCTTAGAAGGCAATGCCAATGATTCGGCGAGCAAAGGGGGCAATTTTTCTGCCTGAGCAGGGCTGAAGAGCGTTCTATCAGAAATCAAGTCTGCCGCTTGGCGAACCGAATACTCAATCGCATCCGCAACATTACTTTGTGGAAGATCATTTTGAAATAAAACGCTGGCAAATTCCTGCACAGAGCCTTCACGCCATGTGGGTGCCTTGCCTAAGCGGGTCACAGGGGCAAACCATAAATGCTGCGTATTTGCCATGCCAGTTTCCAGTTGTGACAGGGAGGCAAGCCCCTTGAGATCATTGGGATAACACACCGCAAATGCCATCGCATTTGGCCGACTCTCCAAACGCTGGCGAACTTGTTTGGTGGCTTCTTTCTTCTTTCCCGCAGACGTTCCAATTTTGGCTTCAATAACCACCTCTGTATTGCGGGCATTCTCATGACGCACCGTAATATCAATCGCCTCTGGACCTTCGCGCTGTTCAGGGGCAGCCTCGATACTGTCATATTTGGACAGCATTGAAGCTACTACAGTGTTTAGTACTTCTTCTCGCGTATTTGCCATTTCTTTCTCGGAGAAAAAAATTAGATAGGGGCATTTATGATATATTGCTAATCTATTCCCAGTTGTTTTTTGATCAATTTACATAAACTTTCTCTAATTTCTCGATGTCTTGGTATTGGTGCTTGCATATTGTTCTGGGGATTAGCATAAATGTCATGCCTTCCACCATGCCTTTTCAAGTAACATCCTTCATCAGTCAATTCTTTTATAAGGTCTCTTCGCTTCAAGGTATTTCCATTTTCAGTTCTACTGAGCCGGACTTTTCTACAGGAGTCTGCGTTGTTTCTGCCATCATCAGATCATAAGCGTCTTTGATGTTTATTTTTAATTCTTCCAGGTTTGCACCCTGGCTGAATACACCAGGAATCTCACGTAGTTTCCCAACATACCAACCATCGTCTATCCAAAAATCCAATGTGAAACTTCTAATCATAACCGCCTCCTTTTTTAGCTCGAGCGATTACACCCAATGCATGGGCTATAAAAGCGGGGGCCTCTCCTGCTACCACGTCTTACCCTTCTCCGCTTCCCAAGTCACGCCAATCGGTTCAATAATGTCGCCGAGAATGCGAATTTTGTCCCGATCCTTGCCAAAATTTTTCTCGCGATAGGGAACGAGACGCGACACAGGCCGGCCATTCTTGGTAATGACAATTTCGGTGCCACTGTCGGCAACCTCGTCCATTAGCTTGAGGCATTTGGCCTTGAACTCCGATGCCTTGATCGTCTGGATATCAGTCGAATTATTGTCGTGCGTATCCATAAATGGTCCCCCTGTTGCATCGTGGCAAAAGGTCTATCCCATCCCGGCTTTCTACAGTTACCATATAAACTGCAAAGTAGCCGAGTTTTAGATTCTGTCAAGGTATTTGATATAATATAGTCAAAAAACATAGCGCATGCCGATTTGCACTTCGCGTGGGTCGCCGAGGCCCGATTGGACAGTGCCGTCAAAGTTGAAGAGCAGGCCCGCGGTGGAGGGGTCTCGGAAGTTGTCTGTGTTGAGCAGGTTGAAGATTTCGACAATGGCTTCCAGATGGTCGTTGCCCAATGGGATGGGACGGGACAGGCGTGTGTCCCATGAGAAGAACGCGTTGTCTTTACGCAGGGTGTTGCGTTGAATAATGCTTCCGTCGGCACATATACGGTCAGAGATAGCACCCCAGGGATTGGTCGTGGGCTGGCCCGTGCAGGATGCGGAGGTGGGTTGTGCTGAGTAATAGCTTATGCGATTGTTGAGGAATATATCGCCGGGCAATCTGGTCAGGGTCCACAGATTGAAGCGGTGGCGCTGGTCGCGGTCTGAATAGCCCCATTCGCGATCCAATTGCGTTGCATCGACGTAGCGGAAGGTGAAGGGGTCGCGCTCGTTGTCGTCATCGGATTTGTCCCAGGACAGGGTATAGTTCATCTGGAATTGGAAGTCGTCTCGCACCATCTGGCGCAGCCCAAAGCTGAGGCCGTGGTAGCGCGATTTGGCTGTGCTCTCGACCACGGTTAAATCGCCGATGCCGTTGCTGCCATCGGGACCCAAACCCGTTGACCAGGGAGACCCGAAGACCGCGTCGTTGCGGTTGATAAAGCGCGTCAGATTGTCGGTGCGGGAGTATGTATAGCCGAAGGTACCGACGACCCCCTTTGCATGCAATTCGCGTTCGAGACCCACATGTGTGCTGATGGTACGGGGGTTTTTAAAATTTTTGTTGAAGACAAAGATATTGGGGCGGAAGGGATCGCCTGTGGGGGAAGGCAATAACTCGCCA
>JAPOXY010000047.1:34428-36235 GCA_026706845.1 Gemmatimonadota bacterium | reverse complement strand
CGCTCAAAGCTATTCTGAATGGTGAAGAGAGTGAAGAGTTTGATCCGAGGATTCAGAAATTGTTGACGCGCCAAAAATCCTGTCACGGGTGTCTCGGTGGTAAGCAGTATCTGGCGATTGCAGCAGATGGGTCGATTTATTTTTGCTCGAGTTTGGCCGATGCACCCGAGTTTAAGATGGGCGATGTGTTTGCGGGGATTGATCGCGAAAAGCAGCAGTATTTTGACGCGCAGTTCAATGTGAATAATCGGCCTGAGTGCAAGACGTGTTGGGCGCGCAACTTGTGTGGTGGCGGATGTCTTTGGGAGGCGCGGACGACGACGGGTGATCCGATGTATCCCAACCCTGTTGCTTGTGAGCAGACGCGCTATCGCTATGAACTGGCGATGGAGATGTGTATGGAGATTTCAGAAGCAGATGCGTCTTTGTTACAGCAACGCTATGATCTGGAAGTGGCTTCATAAACCACTGGCGGAGCAGGATCAGAACAGGCCTCCTGATATTCCCTCCGACCCGGGACGCCTGTTTCAAGCATACAGGTGTGACGAATATCTATTTTCATGCCTGTATGCTTAAAGCAGCCACACGCATGCCGAAGTAATCAGAGAGAAGCGAGAAATGCATAAAATTTCAGACTTCAAAATGCCGAAACAGCTTAGTCTGGACACAGGCTGGAGCATTGGTGAGACAGCATTTGAGAGAATTACAACTACGCTTCTTGAGATGTCCTCGGTAGAGAGAATTCTCGAATTTGGAAGTGGTCCGAGTTCTATCCGTCTGGCGATGGCGTTTGCGGAAGCCGAGGTTCTGTCTATAGAAGGCGATTGGCGGAATTTTGCAGAGACCATGAATCTGATGCAAACATTCTGGGATAAGCGCAATCTATCGATCAAATATCGTCCAATTACACTTGAATCTTATGGAGACGCGGAATTTTTGACTTATGAAGATGGGATGTTTTGGAATGAAAAGATGGATTGCGTGATTATTGATGGTCCGCCTGTCTATACTTTGCGGGGTCGGGAGGCATGTCTCTATCAGGTTTATGATCAGATCAAGATAGGTGGTCTGATCATTCTGGACGATTCCAGAAGGTATTATGAGAAGCAAATTGTCGAGAACTGGCTGTCCGTCTATCCCGGTAGTTTTGCTGTGGAGATTATCCGCGAAGACCACCATCTGGCCGTGCTGCGTAAGATCAAATCCCTGACACCATGTTGGGATGCACTTTCTTGGCTTTCGGATGTCCAGTCTGTCGGTGAAACTCGCTCCCGAATAGCAAAGGCATTATCGCATGTTGATGATGTGTATTTGAGGGCGCTGGCTGAAGCGAATAACTGCTGTGAAACAGATCTGATTGGTTTGTTCAATACTATTCGGAATATCTATGGTGTGACGCCGGAGCGCATCCAGGAGTCCACGAGCCGAAATTCTAAACTCACATCAGAAGCTTTTAAAAGAAAACAGAATACCTGTTATATGACAATCGTCAATACGTTTTTTCGAGACGCTCAGTTTTCACATTAAAGAAAGTGAATACAAAATGAGGAAAAGTCCAACGGCTGCGGGATGTTTTTCTGGATTTTTCCAGAAAAATTAAGGACCGGTCCTCCCATCCCGCAGTCTATTTAATTTTATTTTTCAATAGCCGGTAAAAAATAAAACGCCGAAGAGGGATGTCCGAGAAGACAAGAACTCCCTCCGGCCACGATATCACGGGATATTTCTATCCTGCGACGAGAAAAATTTACTGTCCAACGCATCACTGCTGAGACCGTCTTCTCGACGTCCTTGGTCTTGATCCGTC
>JAPOXY010000047.1:0-34418 GCA_026706845.1 Gemmatimonadota bacterium | reverse complement strand
GGCGTACCGTTTTGGATGATCTGAGCGGTTAGCTCAAACTCTCTAGCCAATTCGGCAACAGCATCCAAAACAGGTCAAGTCCAAACTTATTGGAGGTGATCATAGTGACTGAATCTAGCAGTGGAGAAATCCCTCCTCACTCAAATCGACCCAAAACTTTAGTGGATGAACGTGAACTGTATGAGCTTAAACTAACAGCTCAAGTGCATAAGCTCAAAACAGACATTCGAAACTGGATATTGGGTATCCTTAGTGGATTCGCCGCAATCGCTGCTCTCATTGTCCTTTTCAAGGGAGAGGAAATTATAATAGAAACTTGTAAAATTATTTTAGAAGATCAGATAAAAGAAGCGAGGGCAGCAACAGATAAGGTGTTGGCTATATCGGATGTACTAAAAGATCACGCAACAGAAATAACTAACACGAAGTTAGAAATATTCGATGTTAGACTCAATAACAAGATTGACAATTTTGAGAGAGTTGTCCAAGAAACAGAAGCAGAAATTAAACAATTGCGCGATAGATTGACAATGGCTAAGCAAGCCTCTGATTCCTCACGAACTCAAGCCATAGAGAGCTTTAATAAACTTAAAACCTCTTTTGCTGATACAGCAAAAAAAATGCGATCTGAGATGCGTGCCGAACAAGAAAGCTTACGTCAAGAAGCCAACAAACTTAGCGATCACACTCGAACAATAATCGAAGGCGCTTTTGCAAAATTGGACTATAGAGGCCCCCACATAATGATGGAGAACTCAACCCTTTCAATTTCTGTACCACATCCTGATGCAAATACTACATTCGACCATTTCGTAATAGAGGCCAAACAACTAAGTCAAGACCCGATTCTCCTATATATTCGTATTACATCTCTTCGTGAGGACATCATCATTGGTACGTTACAAGATAGCGTGTCTGTTTCTCCCCAAAACCCATTCACAATTTCAAATAGAGCTTCTAAATTTGAATATGAACTAACCGTTGACGAAATACAGAAGAAGATAGTAGGCCATGCTGTCGAGGTTCGATGGACATATCTAACACTACGTATAATTTCTCCAAGGGATGCGCCCCGTGAGAATCTGCGACTCAAAAATTGAACCGTTTTGCAGGCTAATTTGTCCTAAGGATCAGTCGTGGTATTTCTCATAAGAATTGCCTGCACCACTTCTTGTGGCGTCTGATAGTTCAAAGCAGAATGCTGTCGGTCTGGTCAAGTCCAAAAAGTTCTGTAAAATTGTAGCTCCGTGATATAGGGGTCAGCGATTTTATTTCAAATCCGTCATGTCCAGATAGCGTCTGCCTGTGATCCACTCGTCAGACCACTCCATACACAACGCGCCGATGAGACGTTCACAAGCCGCTTGATTGGGGAAGATTTGCACGACATCGGCACGTCTTTTGATCTCACGATTGAGTCTCTCCAACAGGTTGGTGGTACGAATGCGTTTTTGATGCTGTTGTGGAAAGTGGAAGCAGGCCAGACAATGGGTGATATCCCGGTCTATCTTCTCCACGGCATTGGGCAGTATAGGTTCATAGGTGTCCATCATAGAAGATAGGTGCTCTTGTGCAGTGGCAAGATCGGGTGCATTGAAAACGTCTTTGAGTGTCTGGGCAACCTCACGTTGATACTTAGGCGGTGTGATGCCTTTGATATTTCTGTGAAAGTGGGTTTGACAATGCTGCCAAGAAGCACCTTGAAAGTGTCGTTTGATGGCATTTTGTAAGCCTTCGTGGTGGTCAGAGATGAGTTGTGGAGTTACCCCGCTTCGGTGGAGAGTTTAGGGCTTGAACACCACCACACCTCACGGCGTCCATCAAAATGTCGATCATCCCCTCAGCCTGTACGCCGAGACCAAAAAAGCAGATGAACTGATGGCGCATGCGTACAGCCATCTATACAGCATTCCCACCACGGGATTGCGCTTTTTCTCTGTGTACGGACCCTGGGGACGTCTGGATGGCGGCGCCTATCTGTGGACCAGAGCCATCCTAGAAAATCGACCAATCACAGTCTATAATCACGGAAAAATGCGTCGCAGCTTTACGTACGTCAGCGACATTGTCGAAGGCGTAATTCGCGTATTGTCAAATCCCGCAAAACCAGACCCCAAATGGACGGGACAATGCCCCGATCCGGGATCGAGTTCCAGCCCTTATCGGATTTACAATATCGGCAATCCGAATGTCATAGAATTGGAGTATTTTCTCTCGCTATTGGAAGATTTACTGGGCAAAAAAGCGATCCGAGAAGACTTGCCCATACGGCCTGGAGACTTCCCGGATAATACAGCAGATGTATCGGATCTGATGCGAGATGTCGGCTACAATCCCACAACGCCCATAGAAACAGGACTTGCAAATTTCGTCGCGTGGTACAGGGAGTATCACAATGTGAAGAGCGTTTCTAAAGATTCAGATAGGAGCCATTCAAAGCAAACCGTACCTTTTCATCAGTATCCTGCTTGAGATGCCTAAAAGAGCAGCTAATTGGGCTTGATTCCTCATCTATAGAATTGCATCTTCTATAACTAAAAAACCACGTCCTGTGGGCGTGGTTTTTTGGTTATACTGCTAATGTTTTGACAGGGATTAAAACCGCGACTGTTTGCTCTCCATGCTGGTATGCACATCGATCAATACGGTTTTGCCATCGGCATTTAGTCGCTGTGCTTCTTGTAGTGCGGGGCGCATTTCGCCCACTTTTTTGACGGTGATGCCCACAGCGCCCATGCCTTCGGCTATTTGGGCGTAGTTGCCCTGCATATTGGAGACGCCATAGCGTTCGCGCGCTACGGGAAATCCGCCGGGATAGGTCGCCATGCCCCCGTTGTTTAGAATCACGGTTGTGACGGGAATGCCCGCGCGAGCAGATGTTTCGATGTCCAGGCCGGACATGCCGAAGGCGCCATCTCCCATCATGTTGAGGCAGAATTTGTCGGGGTGAGCCAGCTTGGCGCCGATCATCAGTGGGATGCCGAAACCCAGGTGAGTTGTTTTGCCCCAGCCGATGTAGCTGTGGGGCGTGGTTGCGGTGTAAAATGGCACGATTGAGTCGCGGGGCGCGCCAGCGTCATGCGTGACAATGCTGTTTTCGCGGTCGAGTGTGTTGTTGATTTCGTTGATGACGCGATAGGGGTTGAGGGGTTCTTCATTTGAGGTCAGCAGGGGAGTCCAGGTGTCGAGCCATTGTTTTTTGGCCTGTGCGATTTCAGCGGCGATCTGATCAGAATTTCTGGGTTCGCCAATTTGCGCTTTTACTTCGTCTATAATCACTTGCAGGGTGAGTTTGGCATCGCCGATTAGTCCGATATCTACGGCTTCGTCTTTGTTGATGTCATCTGGGTTATCGGTGTTTTGGATGAGTACTTTGGCGGGGGGGACGGATTGGGCATAAGGCGTGCGGGTTAAGCTGGATCCGAGTGCGAGCAATACGTCGCAATTTTTGAGCCAGTGGTGTACGGGTCCCGTGGTTGCGCCGCTGCCAGCGCCGAGGGCCAAGGGATGGCGTTCGTCAAAGGCCGATTTGCCGGGCATGGTGCAGAATACGGGTGTGCCGGTCAGGTCGGCGAGTTCTTTTAATTCATCTGTAGCACCGGCAAATACGACCCCGTGTCCCGCCCAGATTACGGGGTTTTTTGCGGCGAGCAGTGCTGTGACGGCATCTTTGATGTCTCCGGACGAGGGTATTTGTTGCGCGCGTTTCGGCGAGTGATAATTTTGTGCGTCGGCGGGTATTTCCTCTGAGCAGACGTCGGAGGTCATTTCGACTACGACTGGACCAGAAATACCATTGCGAAGCGCGTGGAATGCGCGGCGCATTACGGTGCCGACATCTTCTGGTCGATAGATCGCTTCGACGCGTTTGACCCATCCGCGATAGGTGTGGGTTGCGGAAAAATTGGGACGAACCGCGATTTGACTGAGTCTTACGCCGCCGGGGAGGACCAGAATTGGGACGTTGTCGGCATAGGCCTGGGCAATGCCACCCATTGCGTTTTCCGCACCGGCTTGTGCCTGTATAGCTACGACGCCGAATCGCTGTCGGTTGCTGGTGCGGCTAAAGCCGTCTGCGGCCATGACTGCTCCGCGTTCGTGACGAAATGCGATTGGGCGAATGCTTTCTTTGGCTGCTGCCTCAATTAACGGATTGCTGGGATAGCAGGAGATCCATTCGACGCCTTCTTGTTTCAAAATGCGAGCGATATATTCAATGCCGTTCATGAAAATTCCTTGGGAAAAAGCTATTCTTTTAATGTTTCATTGAAAAAGTCAATTGTGCGTTGCCATGCGAGCTTTGCCGCGGCTTCGTCATAGCGCGGGGTTGTGTCGTTGTGAAATCCGTGGTTGACGTTTTCGTATATATGAGCCGTGTAAGTTACGTCTGCTTCTTTGAGTGCGGCTTCATAATCGGGCCAGCCCCGGTTGATACGCCTGTCCAGTTCGGCATAGTGGATGAGCAAGGCGCCTTTTATTTTTTGTACGTCTTCGGCAGCGGGTTGGCGGCCGTAAAAGGGGACTGCGGCGGAGATGATGTCGGGGATGCGCACGGCAAGGGTGTTTGACATGCCGCCGCCAAAGCAGAAGCCTACGACGCCGACTTTGCCGGTGCATTTTTCGTGTGTGTGTAAATAACGCGCAGAGGCGATAAAGTCTTCTGTCATTTTATTGCGGTCTATCTCGCGCTGCATGAGTCGGCCTTCGTCATCTGTGCCGGGATATCCGCCGAGAGGAGCGAGTGCGTCGGGGGCAAGAGCGAGAAAGCCTGCCGTTGCCACGCGCCGGGCTACGTCTTCTACGTAGGGATTTAAGCCGCGATTTTCGTGGATGACGACGACGCCGGGTACTTTGCCTTCTGCCTGTGCTGGGGCGACGAGGTATCCGCGCGTTTTTTCGTGTCCTTCTGGTGACGGGTATTCTATGTATTCGGCGCTGATGCGTTCGTCGTCTGTGGCGATTTGCTGTGCAAATGCGTAATCGGGCTTCAGGCTGTCTAATAGAGCGGCAGCGGTTACGCCGCCGACTGCGAATTTTGCAGCGCGGTTTAAGAAGCCTCGCCGGTCTGTTTGTCCGTGGACATATTCGTCGTAGAGGTCGAGGAGTTCCTGGTCAAAGTCAGTTGCGGATTTCATAATAGGTTCCTTTCTGTGATTTGGTTTATACTGCGCCGACAGTCTCGCGCACACCATCCCACTCGCGCCATATATCGGTGAAGGCATCAAGTCCAATTTCATCGATTTGTGTGTGTTTGGTCCTGAAGATTACGGCGTATCGAATGTCTGGCGAGGTGTTGGGGCAGCCAGTGTGTACCATGGCGTGATGGGCAAAGATTACGTCTCCCGCTTCGCCTGTTACAAATACTGGACCTTCGGGTAGTTCGACATGGGGCATGTGGTCGTCCAGGATCTGATGTCCGTGTTCTTTGAAGTAGTTTTCAAAGAAGTGATGCGATTTGGGCCATACGGTAAAGTTGCCGCCGTTGGGAACGGGGACATCGTCGAGATATACGACGGCGAAAGATGTAAAATTCCGGTTATAAGTTCCGTCTTCGCGCAATCCGCGCAACCGGTCACCTACGGCTTTTATGCCGTCCAGATGTCCGCCACTTCTGCCCCATCCAATTTTTTCCGTTAAAGTATCTTTTGGAAGGCTGCCCGGTGGGCGCGGGAAATTGAGTTTGATACTTCCCGTCTGACTGCGCTGCAAATTGCCTTCTCCCAATGCGGATTCGAGGAGAGAGAAGGCGGGTGTTTCGTTGAACAGGTCCGTAATGACTGGTGTGGCGTTGATTTCGGGAAATGGGTTGGTATTTCCTTTGCCTATTTCGGCATTGATCGCCTGCCGCGCGGCATCTACCATCGCGCGGGGCACAGCGCCCGAGACTTTGAGGTAGCCTTCTTCGTAAAAGAAGCGCTTTTGGCTTTCGGTTAGTTCCATTGCGATCTCCTCGTGTTCGCATTTTAATTTTATCTCGTCCAAAATTATACCAGTTTTTAAAAAAAGCAACATTTTTACTTCTTGCGAATAGCAAAACGCTTGATAAATTTTTTGTTTCATGCCATAATTTCACGGGGCGTGGGGAAGGCAGATTTATCACCCTTACGATGACCTCAGTGCTGAGATAATATGGCCTGGGGCGAAAGGAATGAAGATGTCCAGTTCTCAATCAGTTTATCGCGCTGCGGCTTTTGCCGATTTCAAGCCTGAGCTTTCGGCGCCCGGGGCTACGCCAGAGCGATTGGCGCATCTGGAGGAGCACGGTTTTGTCATTATTAACGATTTTGCCGATAATCCCTGGATTCCCGTCCTCCGAGAGGCGGGGCGCCGCGTTACCGAGGCGTGCGCGCCAGAGAATGGGTACGACGAGATCGATTGTTCGAAGGGCTATGTACACCGCACGGGCAATGATGAACCGTGGGCGATTCGGGGGCTTATCCATCCGGCTTTTGGGGAGCCGTGTTTTGCCGAGTTCCACGGTTCGCCAGATTTTCTGAGTTTTGTTCATTCGTGGTGTGACGGGCTGGAGCCAGAAGATACGGTGCTGGGTGGTTTGCTGCTGTGGTGCAATCCCCGGCAGAAAGAGAATAAGCTGAGCTGGCACCGGGATGTGACGTGGTGGGGCACGGGGGAGCGCTATTTTGCACAGCGGGATGAGCGGGGTAGTGATCCAGAGGCGTATTCCGAGGAGGTCGAGAGGATACGCTGGAAAGAGATCCGCGCAAATAATGCGAAGTCTCTTAAAGAGCGGAATGGCGTGAGTATGTTTTTGGCATTGGCGGACGATGAGTGTCACGAGCTTGTGCCGGGGAGTCACAGTCGGTGGCGTACGCCGTTTGAGCACGATGTGCTTTTGCCAAAGGCGATGAAGGAGCAGGGGGTGCCGCATACGCCGAGTTGGAATGGCGAAGATCCATTGCCGGGGCAGGTGGCGATTCGGCTCAAGGCCGGGGAAGCGCTTATCCGCAATGGGACGACGATCCATACGGGGCACACGGTTCCCGATCGCGAGCGCAATACGTTGTCAATTGGTTGGTCGAAGTGGTCGGGACCATCTGAAGAGGAGCCATCTGTGAGCGATGTGCGGCATGCATGGCAACTCGATCCCGCTGTGCGAGAAGCATTGCCACACGAGTGGATGAAGACGGCGTGGGATCGCTGGGCCGAGAGAACGAAACTCGGGGATACGCTCGAGGACCGGTATCCGGGTTTTGATATCAAGCGCATCAAAGCTGGCGAGGTGGTCGGTTGGCGCAGTGAGCTGGAGCGGCCAGCTGCGGCGGCTGGCGAGGCGGGGGAGCGTTTCCAGACTGTGTCGTGAAGATTGTGCTATAGCAAAAACCCCCGGTGCTATTATGGCGTCGGGGGCTTTTTTGTGGGTGGGATGTCTATGATGTGTAGATATTCTCCATCTGATAGGCGTCGAGAGACAGGAGTTCGCTGTCCTGTCCCTGTGAGCGCAAGGAGACGCCAGTGCTGTCTTCGCGTCCGGGATAGACGCGCAATGCCACGCATTGTTTGCCGTTTACAAATACTTCTACGACGCTTTTATCGATAAATACGCGCAATTTTAAGGTTTCGTCCGGTTCGGTATGGACCGAACCGGTTTCTGGCGCGCGGGTGCGCACGTCGGGTAGGATGGAGGAACACGATGAATCGATGGTGATCAGGCTTTTCTGTGTGTTGAGCGCTCGATTTCTAAGCCCGCGATCTTTGAAGAACATGATGCGCGTGACTTCTTCTTTGTTGGGTGACCGCAATACGTCCATTTCGACCATGGGCGCGTTTTTGGTATCGATTTCAGCGACGATCTCCATTGCATTGCCCTGTATGTTGTCGAGTACGATCTCGCTATTGGCAGCGAGTGTCATGCGTCCTACGTGCTGGCGATCGCGGCGCAGGGATTCTATGTCGCCCGCTGGTTCTATGCGTATATCTTCTTCGCCGATGAGGGTCATTTTACGGGGCAGGGTCATGATCTGGTTCCAGTTCTCTGTTGGCTTGCCCGGGTTCATGTTGAAGATGACGATGATATTGCCATTGCCATCCGGGGTTGCCGAAGGCGCGTGTACGCCACAGGGTGCCGAAGGTCCAAAATTGCATTTGTCATGCGCTGTTACCACAAATTTGTCGCGTTCTTTGTCGTAGTCGCCCAGCAGATATTGCCCTCCGCTTATGTGGCTGTAAAATAGCAAGATATGGCGATTGCCAATGGGCCAGAAGTAGGGGCAGGCGCCGTCGTCGCCAACGATTGTGAAGAGGTCATCTTCGACAAATGGATGCAAATACGTCCAGTTCGCCAGGTCGGGTGAGCGGAGCAGGAAGTTTGCGCGCTTGGGTTTGCCGCCCGGTCCGGGCAGGGTGCCGCCCGAGAGGGAGTAGTAAAAGTCGCCCTTTTTCCAGATGCACGGATCAAATACCCGATAGGGCGGGGTGGAGCCATCGGGGTTTTGCATGGGGATTACGGCCTGTCCGGTTACTTTTTCCCAGTTCAAGAGCAGGGGATCGCTGGATACGGCGACCATGTTGCCTACCATGGTGCCGTGATACATGGCGATGACGCGGTCGTCTTCTACGAATGTTGAGCCGGAAAAACAGCAGCGTTCGGGGTTGGGATAGATCGCATAGGGCAGGTCTTCCCAGTGGATTAAGTCGTCGCTGATGGCGTGTCCCCAGTGCTGACGTGGGTCTTCGGGGGGATATGCCTGGTAAAACAGATGCCATCGTCCCTGCCAGAAGCAAATCCCATTGGGGTCGTTGAGTGTGTGTTCTGGGTTTACGTAGTGATAGATGGGTCTGTGGGGGTCGCCTTCATAACTTTTTCGCGCTTCGTTCATCCGCTGTAATAGCGGGTTGGTGGCGAGGGCTTCGCGCTGTTCTTCGAGTGTGTTTGGATATGTGTAGTGCGGTACGAGTGATGTGTAATCTGGTGTGTCGCTCATGGTGCTTTGTCCTTTCTGTTTTAGGGAATTCTCATGGCTTCCAATTTGGGGTGTGCGTCCCAGTGTGCCCGGATGCGCTGCCCCCAGTTGCCGATCTGACGGGTGGGGCGCTCGTGTGTGATTTTTCGCCGTTCCAATCCCGCTTCAAAATTCAGTAGTGCCTGGCGGCATTGTATCAATAATGCGCGTTTGTTTTCTTCATGGGCGAGATTTTGCGTTTCTCCCGGGTCGTTCCTGAGGTCAAAAATTTGCTCGAGGCCGATGCGTTCGGGGTCGGGTCCTGGTGGGAGCAGGTCTTTTTCATCTCCGTAGGGAATATACTCACAGACGTATTTGTATCGATCAAAAAGCAGGGCGCGTCCCCAGTAGTTGCTTTCGACAAAGCCAAAGTCGCGCCAGGGCACGTCCCGACCTTCGACGAGGGGGCGCACGCTCATTCCCCGCGCATGTTCGGGTGGGTCGATTCCGGCGTAGTCGCATACGGTGGGCAGGAGATCGACACCGGAAACAAAGTGTTTGTGATCAAATGCGCCTTTGGGGATGTTCAAATTGTGTCCGAGTGAGGAGACGATAAAGGGTACGCGAATGCTGGCTTCGTAGAGGGAGAATTTCTGGAACATCTGGTGTTGCCCAAAGGCTTCGCCGTGATCTACGCTGAAGATGATTGCGGTGTTGTCCGCGAGGCCGCTTTGCTCAAGTGCGGTCAAGATCAGGCCGATTTCACTATCTACTTTTTCTACAAAGCGATGGTGATGCCATATAAATGTTCGCCATTGAAGTTCGTCCCATGTTTTCATGGCGCGCAAGATGGGCCAGTGGATCAGGCATTCGTCTATGCGCCTGCATACGCGGTGTAAGACGGTTTCGCGCGTGTCGTAATTGAAATTGTCAGGGAGAGGGGGTAAGTCCTTTTCGGTGAGCATACCCCGGGTTATGGCGTCGGGCATTTCTTTTGTTTCAAAGTTGTGGCCGTATTCGCAGATGTCGTGGGGGTTGACGTACCAGACTTGCAGATAAAATGGGTCGGTTTTGTCGTAGGTGGTTAAAAAATCTACGACTGCGTGCGTCATTGCCGCGTCGTAGTATTCGCCGCCGCCTGCTCCGATTCGCTGTTGGCCGTAGTACAGGACGTCGAAGCTATCATATACGTTTCGGCCATCTACGTGCCATTTGCCGCAGTGGATTGCACGGTGGTCGCTCTGTTGTAATATCTGACCGAGGTCGGGTATGTTTTCGTGCAGATGGCCGCCGTTGAACGGGGTGCCGGCTTCTGAGGTGTATCGCCCGGTCATCCAGCTCGCTCGCGCAGGGGCGCAGACGGGGTCGCTGCTATAAGACCGCATAAATGAGATGCCGTTGTTGTGCAGGCGGTCGATGTGCGGCGTTTTTACATGTGTATTGCCGTATGCAGATATGACATCCCAGGTGTGCTGGTCGGTGTTGATGAACAGGATATTGGGTCGGTCGCTCATGCCGCGTCTCCCGTTAGAACGAAGGTCTGGAATGTGGTCGATGCGATGATGACCTGTTTTTGTTGATCCAGCCACCAGTACGAGGGTAGCATGCCCGCGCCATAGACGAAGAAGCCAGAGAGTTTCAGGGTTCTGTCGCTGAGTGGTAGAGTGCAGTCTTCCATATAGCCGATATGTGTGGGTGTGCGGATTTTTTCGAGGTCTTCCAAGATTGCGAGGGAGATTTGTTCGCCGGAAGATTTTAACTGGTGTGCAAGTTTTGGGATGACGTCAAATAGCGTCCAGTTGCAGGTGATGGGGTGGGTGTTTTCGAGATGTCCGACGGGTAGAGTTGTGTTGTTGACGACGAGTGTGATTCCCTGTGATGTGATGTGTCCTTCACAGGTGAATTGGCGATATTTATCTCCTGCACCATTGGTCGCTGTTACGCGCCAGGTGTCCCGCAGGGTGCGGAGGTCGTCGTCCTCGCAATAGTAGTCGAGGTGCAGGTTTTCGCCGCTTGTGGTGTTGAGAAATTGGATGTCGTAATGCCAGTTTTTCGATGGTTCGCGCTTTCTGTTGATCACTACTTCGCCAATTGTCAGGTCGCGCACGGGATCTCCACCTGCCCGTCCTTTGTATCCTTTCCAGTAATTTGGGAGGACGGTGTATTTTTTTTGAGATGTTGGCGCAGTGCTTCTATTCAGTATTTCGATCAATTGCTTGCCAAAATGCGGGGTCTGACTTCTGCCATCGTACTGAAATGTCCAGTGTATGTGATCGGATGTCATTGGATGCCTCAATCGGACACTGGCGTGATTTTTAAGACGAGCGCGTGGTCGCATGGTTTTTCTGTGGGGAGTTGGACTTTTAAGCCGCGCATTGTTTGCGACCATTTTAACGATCCTGCTCCCAATAGTTCGACTTTGTCGATTGGTTTGGTTAGCAGACGCAGGGAAGATCCGAGCGATTGGATCGTTATTTCATCTTTTTCGGGTATGGCCAATACGGTTGCGTAGAGGATATCCCCTCGCGTGGTGAAGCGGATGTCGCGTTCGCCAAACATCTGTCGCTTTGTGTCGGTGAATGAACCGGTTGTGACTTCTGTTGGGCCTTCGCCAAATACTTTCCAGGGACGCGAGTCGTAGACCGCTTCGCCGTTTACGGTGAGCCATTTGCCGATTGCGAGCAATAGGGCCTCTTCTTCTTCGGGGATGGTGCCGTCGGGACGCGGTCCCACGTTGAGCAAGAGTGCGCCGTTTTTGCTTACGATATCCACGAGGTCGCCGATTAGTTGCGAGGCGCTTTTGTATCCCCGTTCTTCTTTGATATATCCCCAGGATTTTCTCGCCACGCAGGTGTCGGTTTGCCAGAAGTGTGGGTTGATGTCGTCTAATTGCCCGCGCTCTATGTCGTAAACTGCGGCTTCTGGCGGAAAGGTATCGTGTTTGTAATTGATTGCGACACCGCGATCCCATTCGGCGCCGCGGTTGTAATAATAGGCTGCAAAACGCTGTACGTAAGACGCGAAAGCAGGTTCTTGTATCCACCAGTCAAACCACACGATTTGTGGGTGGTATTTATCGACGAGTTCACAGGTGCGCGCGAGCCAGTCGTCTAAGAATTCTTCGTTGGGTTGGCTGTCTCTCGGTTGCGCGGGGCCGTATAAGCCCGCGTATTGTCCGTCCTGTACGTCGGAGTCAAATTGCATCCCGCCATCCATGAACCACCAGTGTTCTGCGCGGTGTGTCGATAGGCCAAATATCAGCCATTGTTTGCGTACGGCTTCGGCGAGCTCGCCAATGAGATCGCGTTTTGGTCCCATTTTGCTCGCGCACCAGTCCGATAGAGCGGTGTCGTACATGGCAAATCCATCGTGATGCTCGGCTACGGGGACGACAAAGCGGGCACCGGCTCTGCGGAATAAGTCTGCCCAGTGGTCGGGGTCGTATTTTTCCGCTTTGAACATGGGGATGAAGTCTTTGTATCCAAATTTGCTGTGTTCGCCATAGGTCGCTTTGTGATGCGCGAATTCTCTGGCGCCTTGTTGATACATGTTGCGGGGATACCATTCGCTTCCATAAGCGGGGACAGAATATACGCCCCAGTGGATGAAGATGCCAAATTTGTCGTTCTGATACCAGTCGGGAACGCGATAATTTGAGAGTGAGTCCCAGTTCGGTTTAAAAGGTCCTTCGGGTAGTTGTATCGCCATGGTTTCTCCTGTGGAAATTGGTGGGACGGCACAGGGGCCGTCCCCTACGATGATATTGTAGTTTGTAGGGGCGACCCCCCGTGGTCGCCCGCCTTTTAAAATTCTACATAAGGCTCTGATTCTATGGGTGTAAATGGTTTGGGGGGGTATTTTGCCAGGATATCCTCTTTTAAATCTACGCCCCAGCCGGGTCCTTCGGGTGGGATGCAATGGCCGTCGATTACTTCGATAGGCTGTGTGAGGACTTCGTTGTAGAGGTCGATGGAGGATAGGAATATTTCCTGCATTAAACTGTTGTGTATGCAGAGGTCCAGATGCAGGCTGGCGATGGTGGAGATCGGTCCGTTGGAGTTGTGTGGGGCTACGGTTACGTAATAGGTTTCGGCCATTGCCGCGATTTTTTTGAGTTCGGTGATGCCGCCCGCGTGACAGATGTCCGGCTGGATGATGCCCACGGCATTCAGTTCTAATAATGAGCGGAATCCCCAGCGGGTGTACAGTTGTTCGCCCGTTGCAATGGGTACGCGCACTTCATGGGCAAATTGCGCGAGGGCTTCGGGGTTGTCCCACAAGATGGGTTCTTCCATCCAGGCGATGTTGTATGGCTCGAGTGCTTGTGCGACCCGGCGCGCGCTCCAGATGTTTAATCGCGCGCGTATGTCAATTCCGATTTCGACCTGCGGTCCGGCGGCTTCTCGTGCGGCTTCTACGAGTGCGACGCCGTGTTCTATTCGGTCGATTTTTGCTATTTGTTCGCCGGCAAAGGGGTAGAATTTTAACGCTGTATAGCCCTGATCTACGACCTGTTTTACGCCTTCGAAGATGCCTTCTGGGGTGTTTCCTTTTCTGGGCCAGCCGTTGGCGTACATGCGTATTTTGTCGTGGGATTTTCCGCCGAGTAATTCATATACGGGTACGCCGAGTACTTTGCCTTTGATGTCCCATAGAGCGAGGTCAATGGCGCTGATGGCACTGGTGGTTACGGGTCCGCCAGACCATGTGACGCGCCGATATAGAGATGTCCATAGTCGTTCGATTTCAAAGGGGTCTTTGCCGATTAAATATCGCTTGAAGGCTCCAAATTCCGCTATTAATCCTTCGTCCTTGTATTGCAGACTGGCTTCGCCCAATCCGTATATGTCGGCGTCGGTTTCGATTTTTACAAATGTCCAGTTTGTTCCTCCCTGTCCCGGTGTGCCCATACGCATGACATGCAGGTCGGTGATTTTCATTTATGCTCCTTTATTCTTTTATGGCGATAGCTATTTCCTCTGGTTTGTCCAACTGCGGAATCCACTCATAGGGTACGCGATAAGCGCGATAGCACGTTTCGCGAGGGCTGATAAATTCCCATACAATTTCGAGTTCGGGAGTTACTTCAAAAAGCCGACCTCCTGCCCCTTCGCAGATCAGTGTGTTGCCATTGGGCAAGCGCTGTGCAGAACTCCACGGACGGCTATAGAAACGGCAGGCGCGGATCCGGTCGCCATCCGCCTTGAGCGCGGAATACTCCCACACGAGTTCCAGTGTTATTGGATCAAATTCTACCACACGAGAATAATCTCTTACCGCGTTCATCCTTCCGTTGGGCGCACCCGGATTCGGTGCGCCATATCCAGCAGCACCGCCATTGTCGAATACCAGGATATTTCCTTCACCGGGCAAGCCTTTTGGTATCATATGCGCGTGATGCAGTCCAATGATCCAGCCCAATGCCCGCAGTTCGGATGTCAGTGAATAATCCGGTCCGACTTTCCACGCGATTTTACCAGTTTCTTTGCTGATTACTGCGATTGTGTTGGTGTGTCGTCCATCCCAAATAAAATTATCTGGATGAAATCGCTCGTCGCCAGCATCATACCACTTGTTTGGCCCCAGATAGGATACACTGTTGGAATGTACCCAGTCATAGGGATCTGCGCCGACGCGTCCTCCCCGGTAAATCGCATTTTTTGCTTCTTCGCTGAAATCCATTTCATCAAAGTGATCCACGCTTTGCCATTCCCATACGGTGTCGCCGTTCCAATTTACTTCCAAAATACAATCGCCATGCAGAACCCCGGGTGCGATATGTGGTCTTTCAACTTCTTTTGCTGCGAGCACTATTGTATTTCCGCCTTCTATGATGGGATCTAACCCCGGCGCATAATACCCGGTTGGACTGCCCTCGCGCTCAAAGTCGTGGTGTTGCTTGGCGGACCAGATTTTTTTCTTATCAATTTCGATTTGCTCAGTTTTATTGTAGTGCCAGACTTCATTCCCATCCCAATCCAACTGAACGAGTTCGCGCCCCCGTTCCATGCGGGGTCCGTTGTAGCGCCGGTCACCGAGTATATACCCCCCAGGCATTATTTTGCCCAGTTGTGATAAATCAAAATGCTTTACCAGATTGCCGTTCATGTCAATTATCTCACCGCCAGCATAGACGGTATATCCATTCCAGCTGCGATCGGGCTCGTAAACAGATATACCAACCGGTCGGGGAACACCCGTTACGCGTGATGCCATTGATAGACTCCTTTTTTTTCAGACCCCTAAGCGGGATTGATTCTCTTCACATAAACATAGTAGGCTCCGGGTGGTGCGTCAATGCCATCGTCAAAATAGGTCTGTACGCGGGTTGAGCCTTTTTTGAGTGATAGATGAAAGGCGATGTATTTGTCTTCTTCACTGACTGCTTTTTGTTGGACGATATCGCCTACTTGCAATTTTGCCGTTTTGATGGCGAGAGCTTCTCCCGGTAACAAATCATCTACATAAGGTACACCGGTTCTGCCGGGTAGTGCGGCGCAGATCGGTGTGTCGATTTCAATGGGCCATCGGCGTAGTTCGAATTCGTATTCTCCGTCTTGTTCGATGTCGATGGCCCAGTATCCGTTGTCTCGCTCTTTTTGGCGCACATGTCGCTGGCTGTAGATTCCTTCTTTTCCGTGCCAGCTGTGTGCGGTTAGTGTTGTGGGGTTTTCGCGATTTGATCCGACTGGGATTTCGCTGTATTCGCCAAATCGCCGGGAGATGTCAGTCCACCAGGTTTCATAATCTTCGCACAGTGTTTTTACGGTATCGGGATGGTGTTCTGCTATGTCGCGCTTTTGCTCGGGGTCGCGTTTGTGATCAAATAGTTCGTGTTGTGGCTCGCGCCAGACTCCCGTGTGTACGAGTCGCCAGCGGTCGGTCATGGCGGCGAAGTCTTTGTATTTTTTGGGGTGGTCGATTTGCTGCTGGTGTACGAATAGGGTGCGCTCGGGCCAGTCGCTATAGGCGTTGTTTAACAGGGGTGTGAGGCTGGTGCCGTCGAATTTTAGGTCTGGTGGTTCCAGTCCGCAGAGGTCAATCAGTGTGGGCAATATGTCGATGTGTGCGGTTAGATGTTCGATATCGCGACCGCCTATCAGTTTTCCGGCGGGCCAGTGTATGAAGCACGCGTTGCGATGGCCGCCGTCATAGACCCACGTTTTTTTGCCGCGCATGCCCGCGTTATATCCATCTGTTGGATATCCATCCGCGGTTATTCCGGTTCCCATGGATGTGCCGTTGTCGCCCATGAAGATCAGTATGGTGTTTTCTGTCAGTTCCTTGTCCGCGAGCCACTGGCGGAGACGCCCGATGTTTTCGTCGATGTTTGCGATCATGCCGTAAAATCGCGCGCGTTGTTTCGGTATGCCCTGTTGCAAATAAGGTGCGCTGTATTTTTCGTGTACGTTGAATGGGCCATGGGGGGCGTTGGTGGAGATGTAGCAGAAGAATGGGGTTTCATCCGCCGCCATAAATTGCATGGCTTCGTTGAACCATACGTCTGTGCAATAGCAGGCGTGCGATTCGGGTGCGCCGTTTCGGAGGTATGTTGCGGTGAAGTTGTCGTTGTCCCAGTAGTCGGGGATTTCTCCTACTACGCCGCCGCCAAAGCTCAGGGTTTCCTGAAATCCCCGATCAAAGGGGCGATAGGGATAGTTGTCGCCCAGATGCCATTTGCCAAATATGCCGGTTCGATAGTCCGAGTCCGCAAATGCGTCGGCGATGGTGATTTCGTCCCGGCGCATGATATACCGGCCTCGCAAGGTGCTCCATACGCCGGTGCGCGCGGCATATCGCCCGGTCATGAGCGCGGCTCTTGTGGGCGAGCACATGGCATCTACGTGATAGTCGGTCAAGCGCACGCTCTGGTTGTATAATTGATCCAGGTGTGGCGTTTGCAATGCGGGATTGCCCGTGCAACTCAAGTCCCCATATCCCTGATCGTCGGTTAAGATCAGGATTACATTGGGGCGTTTTGTCATAGGCGAGATTCCTTGTATGGACTGAGGTCCATTTCTGGATAGGCGTTTTTGATGAGGTTAAGCGTTTCTGGCGTGTAAAAGTCGTCGCCGGGGTTGGGCCAGCCAAAGAGGCTGCGGACTCTTGCGGTGGTTTTTGTCAGGAAGGGGCGCAGGCGTCTGCGTTCTTGTATGTCTCGTTTTTCCGTGAGTGTCCAGGTGCTGGTGTCTCTGCGGCCCACTGCGTAGAAGAGGACGGCGCGTTGTTTTCTGGGGTTGGTGAATGCCTGGGCTGAATGGGGCGTGTGTGAGCTGTAAAAGAGTACGGTTCCGGTTTTTCCCGTGGCGGTGACGGGTTCGAATTTGTAAGGGAGTTTGCGGATGTCGTCAAAGCGATAAGATGCGTGTTCTGTGCCGAGTGGCTCGCGGATGAGTTTGTTCATTTTGCTGTGTGCGCCGGGCAATACGCGGACCGGGGCGCAGTCTGCGTCGTTGTCGGTCAGATAAACCCAGGCCTGGATATGGCCGTAGCGTTGCCATTCCGGATGCGGGGGTAGCAGGGGTTTTGCCCAGTCGATGTGGAAGCCCTGCCAGGGTTCTTTAGGGGTTCCCCGGTCCAGGCGTCCGCTACGGGCATAGACAAAGCCGTGGTGGTAGTGCATGTCGGGTGTGTCTAAGAGTTGGGTTAGGGCGTCTAAAAATGGTTCGTGTTCAAGGGTGCGGTCAATGGCGTCAATTCCCGTTGGAATGTCGTGAAATTCCGCTCGGGGTCCGCCAAAGCTACGGCGGCCTTTTGGTCTGATAAGTGTTTCTGCGATTTCGGGATGAGCATCTATTTCGGCGTTGAAGGCTTCGTGAGATTTGCCGTAGGCATTTTGTTCTGCGACTTCGAGCGCGGGTGCCAATTGCTCTTTTGAGAAGAGGTCGGGGACTAAGAGATAGCCGTTGCGCTGATATGATTCACATTGTTCAGGGGTCAACATTTTCGATCTCCTTATCCGGCGATTACAGGATGCAGGGGGTGGTTCCAGGGTTTGCCGATTTCCATTTCGTCTTGCGCGCCCGCTGCGTCGTTTTTGCCGGTGAAGAGGACGTAGTCGGGTATGTAGATGATGGCGAATGCGCGGCGGGGTTTGTCGCTGAGGTTGGGTCCCGCATAGTGGAAGTTGCATCCGTGGTGGAAGGTGACGCCGCCAGCTGGCAGTTCTATGGTTTCGGGTTCGGCGACTTTGTGTCCGCGTTCTTTCATTTTTTGGACGATGCTTGCGCCCTGAGTGGTCAGGCTCACGCTTTCTTGTTTGCCGAATTTGTGGCTTCCGGGGACGAAGTGCATGCAGCCGTTTTCGATATAGACATCATCGATTGCGATCCAGGCGGAGAGTGCGCCCGGGCGGTCCATACCAGACCAGTACGGGAAGTCCTGGTGCCAGTTGGTTTCCCGGCTTTTGACGCCGGGTGGTTTTATGAGTGCGTGGTCGTGATAGATGCGGATTTGTTTGGCTTGTGATAGTCGGCGGGCGGATTCTGCGAGGCGTTTGTTCAGGGCGATTTTTCGCGCGCCTGCATAGTCGGTCCAGAGGTTGACCATTTGGTTAAATACGAGTTCGTATTCGGGTCTGCCTCGTCCCGCGTTTTCTGCGCCTTTGATTCTGGCGCGGTTGATTGCTACGGCGTGGTCGAGTGCGTCTGCGAGTTCCCAGAGGTCTTCGGGCGTGAAGAAGTTGGGATAGCTGATGAATCCCCTTTTTTGATATTGCGCGATATCTTCAGGGGTTGTGGGGCAGTCTGTGGTCATTGCTATTCCTCCAGTTTTATTTTATTTCCGCTACTTCTACCATTTGTCCGCCGCGTTGTGCCGATAGATAGGCCGCATCGACAATTTGCATGGTGTATAAATTTCCTCGCCCACTGTGCATGGGTTCTGCGCCGCGCCGCGCCGAGTCCATCAAATGATTCATGCTTTCACCCATTGCGTGTGTAAAAGCCCCTTCGCGATGAAATTCGCGTGTTTCCTTTTTTCCGTCCAGGGGATGGATGTGCAATGTGGCTGTGTCGGCGAGTACGACTTTTTTGACGGATAGTACCGAGCCTTTTGTGGCGTCTATGCGCAATCGACATTCCGATAGGGTTAAGCCATGCCAGTTGGAGATCATGGTGCCGACGACGCCATTTTCAAATTGTACGGTCAGACTGGTAAAGGTTTCGCCTTTGACGTCTGGATTCCAATGGCGGGTTACGGCTGATACGCTTTGGGGAGGGCTGTCTGCCAATGTGCGGATGCGGTCAATGAGGTGGATGCTGAAGATACTGATTTCCAGGCGTTGCTCCTGGCTTCGCCACCCGCGTACCTGGGTCCGGTTTTTTAATTCGTCGTGCGATATATAACGTATGTCGCCAATTTCACCCGAGTTGATGATGTCGCGCATTGCGACGACGTCTTCCATGAATCCCAGTTGGTGGTTGACCGCCAGGGTTACGCCTGCTTTTTCCGCGGCTTCGACAAAGGAGACTGCATCGCACAATGTTTCGCCGAATGGTTTTTCGACGAGGAGATGGATTCCTTTTTCAATTGCGGGGAAGATTACGTCGTGGCGCACAGCAGGGGGTGTTAACAGGCTGATGACATCGACTTCTCCCGATGCGATCATGTCTGCCGCATTTGTAAAGCGGTTGGGTATGTCGTATTGGTCGCAATATCTATTTAGTTGCTCTTTGTCTATGTCGCATCCTGCGACGACTTCTCCCAGGTCGTGTGCGACTTTCCGATAGCCCTCAATGTGCCGATGTGCTATCCCGCCACATCCTACAATCCCAATCCGATATCCGTTCATATACGAGGTTCCTTATAACTCAGGTGCGCCGTGATTCCACGCGATATAAGATCGCGGGCTTAATTCAATCAGTTTGTCCAGTAAGCGTTTTTGTAATTTGGATTTTAACGCTGTTAATTCCTGGCGGTCCCACAGGTTTTCTTTTTCCCACGGGTCGTTTTTCAGGTCGTAGAGTTCGCCATAGGGTTTGTTCCAATAGTGCCCTATTTTCCAGCGCCGGGTGCGCAAACACCGAATGCCCGATGCTTCCATGTACAACTCGTCCTGGTCGTCCAGGTCTTCCGCGTGGGACCAATAATGCGACAGGTCGCGTGATGCCATGTGTTTGGGCACTTCTGCGCCAGCAACCGTTAAACAGGTGGCTGCAATATCAATTGCCGAGATGAGAGATGTTTCCACTTTTCCGTGTGCGCCGCCTTTTGGGGGCTTGATTATAAAGGGTATGCGCATGAGTACTTCCAGTATGTTTTGCCCTTTTGCCATTAACTGGAAGTCGCCCATGAAATCGCCGTGGTCGCTGGTGAAGAATATGAGGGTGTTGTCATAGGTGCCGCTATTTTTTAATGCCTGTACGATTGCGCCGACTTTTTCATCTATGAGTGTTACGTTTGCGTAATAAGCGTGTCGCAGTTTGCGAATTTCATCATTTGTAAAAGGCTGTTGGCGCTCGGGTCCACCTCGCAATAAATTGTGCGGGGGTTTTTGTGCCAGCATCTCAAAATTTGTCTCTGGCATGTCGATGTCTGCCGGGTCGTACAGGTCGGCCTGGGGGAGATTGCCACAGTCAATGGGTCCGTGGGGGCCTGGGAATGAGATCCAGCAAAACCAGGGGCGATTTTCGGGCATGCTGCTTTCGATCCATTCGCGGCCCCGGTCGCCCACGTAGTGATCGACGTGGTATTTTGGGTCCGCTTTCCATTCCGAATATCTTCTGATGTCGGGATTTCCCTGAATTAATTCACTGCGGTGCTTAAATCCAGAGTCCCATAGCCACTGATTATAGGAGTTGCGATTTGGATTCTGAGGTGCGGGGCTGTGGCTGTCTATAATATCTTCGTAGTTATAACCCCGTTCAATTTTCGACTCGCCAAAGTGCTGTTTTCCAATTACTGCTGTGTAATATCCCGCTTCCTGTAGATAACTCATGAATGTCTTTTCGTGCGCTGGCAAATAGGTGATAAAGGTGGGTGCTGCGCACTGGTGTGGATATTTTCCCGTGAATATTCCCGCCCGTGCAGGTACACAGGATGGATTGGGTGTATATGCCCGGGTGAATAGAACGCCATCATTGGCCAGGGCGTCTATGTGCGGTGTTTTTACCGCGGGATTTACACTTCCCAGGTGGTCAAATCGCTGCTCATCGGTCATTAGGAACAGGATATTGGGTCGGTTCTGGTCCATGATGTTCTTACCTGACGACATTTTGACCGGCAAATCGCTCTCTGAACAGGGTCTGGCGAATCGGGGGCATGGCGTTCAAGATGCGGGGGTCGGGCCTCAGCAATCTGGCGTGACCGCCATCTACGAAGTTGTAGAGGTTGGCGATGGCAATGCGGTCGTTTTCTTCATTGGTCCACGGATGTGCGCTGTGTGTTGTTGCTTCTGCAAAGAATAGGACCGAGCCTGCCGGACATGAATAGGTCGTCCAGATGCTGGAGTCGGGGTCTTGTATTTCGTCGGGTGCGGTGTACACAGCTTTGTGGCTGCCCGTTACGAGGAGTGTGCCGCCCTGTTTGTGTTTGACGGGGTTCAATTCCCAAACCACGCGGGTATGCGCGCTGTTGGCTTTGCCGGGGAAGGCGTTGTAATAGTGCGCGTCGCCGGGCAGGCGATATAGGCCATTGCCATTGTGTGGGGTAAAATGACGGGCTTCTCTTTTGCCTTCATTTCGTCGGCTGGGTGCGGTTCTATACCAGAGTCCATTGGCGGCCAGACTGAATCCGTAACAGTTGGGGCTTGATAAGCGGGGATTGGCCATGAATTCATTCATCATGCCGACTACCAGAGGATGATCTATCAATTTCTGTGTGGGACCTGCCAGCGGGGTGCGTTCGTGTTCGGGGAGCGATTGGGGATCGAAGTGCAGTTGAATACAATATTCCCGCATTTCCTTGATGTCCTGTTCGCTCAATACGCCGGGGACTAAGAGCCACCCGTCTTTGTCAAACCGGTACTTTTGCTCTGCGGTCGGTTCGATGATGTCTAATCCGTCGCCATTTTTCTTTGGCAATACATCTGAGTAGTCGTCCATTGGGCTGCCCAGATTTTTGTCGATGATATAAGGTGTGACTGTTCCATTGTCGGTCATGGGTCGGTCTCCAATTATCAAAAAGTTGGTCGTGGTCGCGGCAGGGATGCCGCTTCAACAGTGTGTTACATGGTCGTGTAGGAGGGAAATCCTTTTCCCGACCTTGCTTACCCGTCCATATACGCCGTTGTGCGCGGGAAGAATGTATCCACTTTTTCGTTGTACGGTTCGCTGAAGAGCGTTTGTCTTAAGGGGGGCATGGATTCGATGAGTTTTTCAGGGGGTAACCACGAATGCCATCGGCTCGCGACAATATTGTAGAGGTTGAATACGGCGAGGCGGTTGTTTTCGGTGTTGGTCCAGGGATGTGCGCTGTGCGTGATTGCTTCGGTGAAGAATAACAGCGATCCGGGTGGGCAGCTATATGTTTCCCACATGGTTGATTCGGGGTCGCGGACGGTTTCGGGTGCTGGATAAGCGGCTTTGTGGCTGCCCGGTACAAATAATGTGCTGCCCTGCCCTTTTTTGACGGGGTTAAATTCCCATACGATGCGCGTTAGTCCGCTCCATGCTTTGCCGGGGATGCACCGGTAAAAGTGGGAGTCCCAGGGCATGCGAAACAGGCCATTGCCATTATGTGGACTAAATCTTCCGGGTGTTTCAGCATCGCGGTAGAACAGGTGGGATGTTTCCAGTCTGAATCCGTATCGCTCGTCGTTGGCGAGGGGAGGATATGCCACGAATTCGTTCATGAATCCGACGATAACGGGGTGGTCGGCCAATTTTTGCAATGGTCCGCCAAGTGGACAGCGTTCGTGTTCGGGTATGCTTTCGGGGTCTTTGGCCAGTCGCTCGGCAAAGGTCCGCATTTCGTCGCATTCGTCTTTTGAGAGTACGCCGGGGATTAAGAGCCACCCATTGCGATCAAAGTCGTATTTTTGTTTTTCCGTTGGCAAGACTACGGGGAGACCATCCGCATTTTTTGGCGTGAGGTCTCTGTCGGATATCGCCATCGGGCTGCTCATGTTTTTGTTGATTACAAAGGGTTCCGACCGGACGATTTTTTTTGTTTCTGGCATAAGAGACTCCTTTCTTTTGGCATTATTCAATTACTACAATCTGATTCATTTCGACCTTGGGCACGGTAAATGACACGCGCCCGTTCGCTACTGCAAATTCAATGTCCTCGTTTTCGGGGGCGAGATATACGCGAGATATGTCGCGGTCCGCTTTAAGGGAGACTGCGATGTCGTACAATGGGATAATGTCTTCAATTACATTTGTATCGCCCCGTTTGATGGGGTTGGCGTACATGAGATGCAGGATTAGCCGGTTTCCTTCCTGGGGTTGGCGCGTTAGATTTACTCGGCCACACGATGGCAGGGAGACCTGCAATAAGGGGTCGTCGTAGAGCAGGTCGATGCAGTTTTTTACCAGGTCGCGGTGCAATTGCATGCCCTGGTCGTCATAGACTCTGAAGATGGGTTGGGCGATGTGGATGATGTTGCCTTTGCGGATGACGGAGGGCCAACCCGCGTCGCCTTCATAAGGGGTGTTTCGGTGGGAGCAGAATTTTCCGTACGTGCGGTTAAAATACGGTTTCCACGCGGCTGCGAGTATTTCGCCGTCTGTCACTTTTGTGGTTACGCCGGATTCATAGACGAGGAATGGGGTGCGTACCAAATTTGTGGCGATGGCGTCTCCGACGACTACGTATTCTATATCATTGGGCGAGGGTCCGGTATATTCTGCGCCGATGTCATACGCAAAACCTTTTCCTGCAGGGTCCAGGCCGCTTTCGCCGGACGATAATAATTTTCCGCCGCCCGCCAGAAATGTGTCGATTTTTGCTTTTAGTGCGTTATCCACGCGCACGCTGTCTGGTAGAATTAATAGCTGGTAGGGGGATAGGTCCATTGTTTCGTCGAGCATTAAGAATGGGATGTGGTTTTCCATGAGCATGAGTCCGGCGCCGACTTCGCTGTCTTCCAGATCTCTGTCTTTGTGTACGCCCGAGGGTGCGAGGATTGCCACATCTACTACGTGTTCGGCACCTTCCAGCCAGGGTTCGCGTTCTTCAACGCGTTTGTACGCTTCGCCTATGATGCGATAGGTTTCTTCGTCCATTTCACCTTCGGGATGGAGTTGGTCGCCTACCATACAGCGGCAATTTAATGAGATGATTTGTCCTACTTCGTATTCCAATGCGACTGGATTTTTGAAGCCGCCAAATTCGCCCCACATGCGATGGAATTTGCCCGTTTGTGCGATTGCGTTGCAGTCGGGTAGGTTTGTGAAGTAGCGCGCGTTTGTCGGGAAGTGGTTGTATCCCCACATGCCGGTTGGCAGGGATTCGATTTCGTGGTGCGACCAGTAGGGGTAGAGGTCGTGGCGTCCCTTTTTGTCGCTTCCGTTGTGATAAATTGTGGCGTCGGGATTTCGGCTCCAGATGATGTCCGTGGTTTTGGACAGATAGTCTTTGTACACAGCTTGTGAGTGGATAATCCGATCTCCAGCGTTATCGGGGTCGAGTCCTTTTTCGTGCATGCTGGCGATACACCAATCACAGGTGCAAATTTCTTCTCCGGTGATGTCCAGGAAGATGCCAGAAGGATTGTACATGTCCATTACTTCTGTCAATACGGGCAGGACACTCGCATCCAGATAGGGCGTGTTGCAACACAGGCGATACCATCCGCCGTGTGGCAGGGGGGTATGGGGGTGCATTGTTGGCCGTCCCACATAGCCCCCGTCGGGTCGCCTGACGCGCCATTCGGGGTGTTCGCGGGCAGCTTTTTCCTGCCATTGTACGGTGATATAGACGGGCATGTTGATGTCGGCTTTTTTTGCTGCGGCGAGCATGCGTCCGACGAGGTCGGTTTGCAGGTTGGGATGTTCCATGTCCGTTTTTGTGGGGTAATAACACCAGCCGTGATGGCATTGTGCAAAGATGGTTATGGAATTGACATGTCCCTTTTTTAGGGCGCCGATGAACTGGTCTTCGTCAAATTTGCCACCGACATTCGGGCAGTGTTCAGAGGTGTGAAAGTCCAGGTGTACCTGTCTGTAGCGGAGTTGGGCGTTTTTCATTGTTTTTCCTTTGCGGTATTGGTGTCTATCATTTGTAGTAATGCGTTCATTTGCTTGCGCGTCTGAGGTATGTTATCGCTGTTAAAAATTTGTTGTTCTATTTCGTCTGTCAGGCCCGCTTTTTCGCGTTCTTCTTGCAGCAAGGCTTTCATTTCGGATACTGTTGAGGCGTATTCGGGGTCTTCGGATACATCCCGGGTTTCGCTGGGGTCTTTTTGGGTGTCGAAGAGCTGGTAGTGGTCGTAGTTGTGGTTGTACCAGATTAGTTTGAAGTTTTTGGTGCGTACGCCGCAGTTTGCCAGTTCGCCGTCGGGGTGGATGTCGAAGTGTTGATAGTAGAACGCGGTTCGCCAATCGTCCGGTGTGTGTCCCTGGAGGAGGGGGACCAGGCTTCGTCCCTGGATGTCTGCGGGGATGGGCTGTCCGGCGTATTCCAAAAAGGTGGGTGCATAGTCGAGGTTGATGACCATGTCACTTGTTTGGGTTCCCGCTGCGATTTCTCTGGGGTATCGGATTAAGAAGGGAACCCGCAGGCTTTCTTCGTACATCATTTTTTTATCTACCCAGCCGTGTTCGCCCTGAAACATCCCGTTGTCAGAGGTATATGCTACAACTGTGTTTTCGACGAGGTTTTGTTCGTCGAGGTAGTCGAGGAGTCGCCCGATATTATCATCTACCGATGCCACACAGCGGAGGTAGTCTTTGATGAAGTACTGGTAGTTTCTGTGTTTTTGCTGCTGCATGGATAATCCTTGGGGCATGGCGTCCCAATGGGTGATATTCCACTGTTCATGGACGGTTTCCAGCTTGACCTGCAATGCTTCGGGAGGTACCGGGCTGTCTCCAAAGTTGTGGTCAAATGTCTCTGGTTCGGGGATTGTTTCGTCCTGGTACATTGTTTTGTGTTTTTCGTCCGGCTCCCAGTTGTAATGGGGGGATTTAAAATGACACAGGAGCATAAAGGGTTTTTCAGCGTCTCGCCCTTTGAGCCAGTTTAGGCATTTGTCGGTTACCAGGTCCGTCGAATATCCCCGGCTTTCTTTCCATACGGGACCGTGTTCGCCGGGTTCGATAAATTTGGGATTAAAATAAGAGCCTTGTCCCCACATGACGCTGTAGTGATCAAATCCCGTTGGTATGCTGTGCAGGTGCCATTTTCCGATGATTGCTGTTTGGTATCCCGCGTTCTGTAATAGGCGGGGGAATGTTTGTTGTGTGCCGTCAAAGATATTCCCACCGATTGATGTTTGTCCGTGGAGATGTGCGTATTTCCCGGTTAAGATAGAGGCGCGGCTGGGCGAGCACAAGGAGTAGGTTACGTAACAATTGTCCAGGCGCATCCCTCCGTGGGCAATGCGGTCCATGTTGGGGGTGTGGTTGATCTGGCTGCCATAGCAACTCAGGGCGCCGGTTCCATGGTCGTCGGTCATGATGTAGAGGATGTTGGGGCGTTTATCTGGCATTTTATTTCCTTTTTATCCGAATGTCGTCTTCTGTCAATGTTCGTCCCAGGGCACTGTCCCAGTTCATGCTTTCCTTTTCGGGTGTTGTTTGTATGGATCCGGGTACTCCGCAGATGTACATCTCAGTTGTGCCCCAGTGTTTCGTCTCTTCGTCTATCCTTTGCCTGTTCCTGGTGTTGGTGTGCTGAATGGTCGCTTTCATATAGTGTACGATATAGGCCCGCCGAAACCTGTCTGATCTGTTGGGTGTGCTGCGGTGAAACAGGGCGTTGTTGAAAAATACGAGGGCGCCTTTTGGCACTTCTACTGGTATTGCTCGTTCTTCCATTTCGTCGGATACGGTCAATCTTTTTTGCAATAAGTACTCATCGCTTTCGACCTGGCTGTGATCTACTACGCCCAGGCGGTGGCTGCCGGGGATTACCCACAAGCATCCGTTTTCTTCATCTGCCTCATCCAGCGCCAGCCAGGTTCCTATGGAGGCTTGCTCTATGGCGTCGCCTATGCTGCTGACGTACGTGTTTCGGAAGTACCAGGAGTCCTGGTGCCACGCAATGGGCCGCCCGGTGCCCGGAGGTTTGAAGAAGTACAGGTCGTTGGGACAGAATAGATCCGATCCTACGATCTGTGTGACTGCATCCAGTCGCCTCGGGTCGCGGATGTGGGATCGCACTAATGCGCTGAACCTGTGAAGTCGCGTTATGCTGTTTAACGATGCAGGCCCAGAAGTCGCTTCGGTTCCGACGTTGCGTTTCAGGATTGCTTGTTTCTGTTTTTCTGGCAATACGTCGGAGGTCTCGATGAGTTCTACGAGGTCTTCAATTCTGTCGCGCAGTGCGTCGATCTCATACGTATCGAAGGCTTTTGGTCGGATGAAGAATCCGTCTTTTGCGTAAGCCTCGCGCTCTTCCGCGGTTAAGCCATGTGTTCTGGTGTCAACTGTTGCCATTAAATGACTCCTCTAAAATCCGTGTACCAGGTGTCCCTGTCCAAAGAAGAAGATGCTGTCTATTACGCAGGATAAGAATGTCGCTATGGCATATCCGATTAGCAGGCCGATGAAGAATGGTTGTCCTTTTCTGTAGAGGCGCACACCACCTATTTTGAGGATGGTCGCTTTGTAGATCCAGATGAGAAATACCGAGAATACGGTTTTCTGCGCCATATAGGTGCCCTGTAGCATGAGGGCTACGGGATGGAGGGGCAGGTGTACGAAGCGGTATTTCATATAGGTGAGTACGGCTGTGATCAATACGCCAGATCCCATGAATAACATGCGCTCTACATCGGGCGCTTCCGGGTTGCGGATCCAGGTTACGGATGCGTCATAGGACCGCTGTGGTCCGATTAGCAGGTTCCACGCGGCTCTGAGGTTGAAGCCGCCGCCGGAATAGCCCATGTATATGGCGTGGAGTATTGCAAATGTGGCACCTGCTACTACGGCGAGTACGATTACACCGAACAGGCGCCCTCGCTCGACCCGCAATGGTGTGGTCAATTTCAGCATTTGCGCGATTGGCGGTCCCAGAAATCCCCGGGTTTTTCCGAACATGGCCCAGAGATAGCCCTGGCATGTCAATGTGGATGCGGTTACTGTTTGCCCGCCCATGATGTGGAGCGGGGTCCAGGTTATTGAGTGGTAGGCTATATCTCCATAGGGCAATCCCAGTTCTGCGGCGAATCGGGCCATTCCGATGTAGGCGACCGCGGTGAAAAACAGGTAGAGGACGACGACCCGGATTTCCATGCCCGCTGCGTGCAGCCACGCGACCATGTATAGGAGGGATGCTATGAGGGCGATTAGTGCCACGCGGTAGGACATCACTTCTTGAGAATCATCTACATCGGAAGCCCCTTTGAAGACTTTCCGAAATACGGCTTTCAGATGTCCACGCGCCATCCACAGTCCGAACATGACATAGGCGCATAGTACTCCGAAATTTTGCGACCGCACGGCTTCGCCACCTCCGTGTCCTGCGGCGATTCCCAGGCGGTCAAAGGTTGCGACTTCAATTTCTGTAAAGAGAAAGAATAGCCAGAAGCTGAACAGGGTTTCGACCCGCGCAAAATAGGCAAAACCTATGACGTAGATGCTGATTTGTACCCAGAAAGGTTTGGCGCCTTCCAGCCAGCGGAACCACTGGCCTTCGGTGTGCGTGGTTGGCAGTCCTGGTATTAAGGGGTAAAAGTACGAGATGATGTTCCAGAAGACTGCAAATATTCCGACCCAGAAACCCACGCGAAAGAGCGGCTGGTTGAGCAAGGAGGGTGTTCCCCCATTGCGCTTATCTACCTGAGCCACTTGCATACCCACTTCCATGAGCGGAAATTCCAGGCGTTCGTTTTCCACCCACTGTTTTCGCAGTATTACCATCAGGCAGAGGGCTACGCATGCCGCTGCGGCCACAAAGGTCATCCACCAGAATACCGGTACGGCCCAGGATCCCCAGGGTATGGGCTGGCCCGGGGGCAGGCCGTCGTAGAAATAGGTCACGGCTTTGTCTTCGTTGTTCATGACCAGCCATGAGACCATGTTGGGGTGCAGCAGTTCTGCCCAGCCGTTTTCCGGGGTGGCAAAATAATAGGGCGCGGCAATGGTGCCGACTACGTAGGATGCCAGGCCATAGAATGGGAATAGGGATCCGATCAATCCCATGCCCAGGGCTACGCACAATTGTCCCCGGTTTAGTGCCCATCGCGGTTTTGCCCATCTGAGTAGTAGATTGGTACCTACCAGTACTACAAATGGGAAGAACAGGCCCATCGGGAATAGAGCTTTGTTGTTCTTCGACGCCCGCAAGATTACGGTGGACCAGTTGATGTAGTAGTCCGATGCGATTATTAAGAGCAGGCCTGCGACCACGACCTTCCACGATATCAGTTTCGGTTCAGTCGCTGGATGTATTGCCTCCTGAGCAGAAGAAAGAGCCAATTGAGATCTCCATTTACCACCGACTTCGCAGTGCCAGGCGGGGCATGTCGCGCACGTTATTGGTGGCGGCGTGGACGCAGAAGTGAGCGAAGAATAGTATGTCGCCGCATTTTGGCTCCAGTTCTACGGGGCCGCCGATATCGACGGTGTGCAGGTCTTGTTTTAGTTGCCACATGTATTCGTATTTCTCGGGGTCGGATTCTGCCAGTACGCGAATGGGTTTGTGAGATCCGGGCCACGCAACTGTTCCTCCGCCGTGTTTTTCTATGTCGTTGAGATATATGATGGAGTTGATGATGAATGGGCCGGGGAGTGTTTTGTGCATTTTGGCTTTTACGCCACCGTCAAAATGCGCCCCTTGCCACGCCCATTCTTCATCTGAGGGAAAGATGTTTTGTATGAGTGTGCCGGTTGGTGGATGAAAGAGACCTACACTTTCGCCGGTTAATTGCGCCATTGCTGCCATCATTTCGGGTGTGTAACAGGCGAGGAGGTCGGGGTGTTGATTGTCGAAGTATTGAAATAATTTCGATCGGGGTTTGAATCCGGCCTGTAGCGTGGATGCAATCGCTTCGTCTGAATAGTTGTTCCAGGTTCCCGAATCGTCAGGGTCCATGCCCATGACTTCCCACATTGTGGCTTCACCCGTGCGTGCAATAGCCTCGGGAATCAATCCCGAGGCGAGCAAGAAACCGTCTCGATGGTATTGGTCAATCTGATTTTCTGTTAGGGGTAGTGTTTCAACGGCCATTGCGATTCCTTTCTTTTTATGGGTTATCAATATAAAAAATGGCTGAAGAATGTCCACTATCCCCTGCACAGGGGTTCAAAGAGGATCGTGTCGCCAATTACGTAATCGACGGCCTGTACCCAGGTGCCGGGGGATAGGTCCTGGAGTTTGTTATTGTTCGGGCTAAGGTAGATGGTGGTGCGTATTTTTCCGGGGGGCCAGGTGCTCGAATTGTGGGCGTTTTCTATGACCGCCCAGTTGTCGCTGGTTTCTGTTTGTAGGCGCGTGCCGTGGAGGTTGCCGGATTTTGCCATGATGTGAAAGCCGAGGTCGATTTTGTTGTCTTCGATGGCGATGATTTTTGCGCGTCCCAGGATTGAGGTGACGTCCAGGGTGAGGCGGTGGCTGTGGGTGCCGAGTTGTTCGGCGGCTTCGATGCGGTAGCTGTGTGCGCGGCCGTCCGGGTTGATGGTGATGCGGTCGCCCGCGGCGATGTCTTGCAGGCCTTCGATGTCGATGGTGCAGGTGTCCCGGTTGAGGGCGATGATTCGGCCAGTTTGTTGTGCGTGGGGATTTATGAGGGTTGTTTCGGCGTTTTGAAAGGCGGTTGCTCCCATGGTTGAGATTTGACCGTTTGCGACGACTGCGAGGGCACCTGTGAGGACGGTGCCGTTTTCGAATTGGGTTTTGTCATTCGGGCCAGCATTGGGTGCCCAATAGAGGGCGATTTGTTTGCCTTTTGCGGTGGTGAGGTGGATGCCCGAGGCTGTGGGGTTGTTCGATGGTATGGCTGTGGTGCTGGCGAGGGTGGGGTTGCCGAGTCGGGGTTCGAAGACGAGGTCGATGCAGGTGGTGTCGTTGTCGGGTGTGCGACGCCAGATTACGGGGTGGTAGAGGTAGTTGGATTCTTCGGGCGTTCCCATGGCCTGTGCCGCACGGGTGTTGAGGACCTGGGTGTTTGGAGAAATGTTGAGTTGATGGAGGTCGAGATGTACGGCTGGTTCGATTTGCGATTGCCAGGTGCCCCGGAAGGTCGGTGGTGCCTGAGCGGTTGTTATGTTGTCCATGTACGCGAGGGCGGTGTGGTCCGGGTGGGGCAGGTTGTCTGTTTGGGTGCGCTGGATGTGGGGACCGGCGACTGTGCCGGGTTGGGGTTTGAGGTCGGCGTTGTCGGTTTGGAATATGCCTTCCAGACCGCGACAGGTGCGCCAGTGTTCTGCGCCGCCCGTGATGCGCGAGAGGTCGAGGAGGGCGATGCCTTCGCCATCGGTTTCGATCAGGGCGATGAGGCGGCGGAAGGTGATATCGACTTTGCGCCATCCGTCCGATGGGTCGAGTGTCCAACGGTGGGCTTCGATATCCAGGACCTGGATGCCGTCGGTGAAGAGGGCGCGGACGAGGCGGCCACGGCCCGAGCCGGTGGATTCGCCGGGCGGCAGGTCTGCCCAGACGGTGTTGTGAGTTGCCCAATGGGCTTCCCAGGGCGATGTGCTTGCCCAGGATTGTGGATAGCCGAGGTCTGTGAGAAAGGGACGGTCAAAGGCGAAGAGCTGGACGTCCAGGAGGTCTCGATGGCGATGGTGCATGGTGTCGCCATACGCTATGCCCACGGCGGCTCGTTCGGGGGCTTCGGGTGTGCGCAAGATGGCAATGCCGACGCTGTCGAGGATGGTTGGTCCGAGTGCGCGGTGCTGTTTGTTCTGTACGGTGGATTGGATTTCTGCGATGTGTGGGTCGTTGGTGAAGGTTGTGGCGCGTTCCAGTACGCTGGCGTTCATGGGCGCGTGATAGAGGTCGTTTTCCAGACGGATTGAGTCTTTTGTCTGGATGCCGGCAGAACCGGGGGCAGAGCCGTCACCGAATTGGAAGTAGGATTTTCCGATCATGGTGATTTCGCACAGTGCCCGGGGGACGCGTGCGCCTCGCGGATCTTTGAAGAGCGAGGGGTACAGGGTTTCCGGATAGGCGTCGGGTTGCTGAGTGCGGAGGCTGCGGAGGTGGTATTCCAGGTCGAAGAGGCCGTCGCTGTGGATGGCATTGTATCCGCCTGTGGCTTCCTGGGGTGTGCCGTCGGGCAGGATGTCATTGGTGGTGAAGACGCGCAGGGTGTCGGGACCTTCGTCATAGACCCAGTCCATGACGTCCCGGGCGTCGGCGCGGTCCAGGCAGCGCAAGAGGATGAGGACGCCCTGGCTTTCGCGCGGTAGATTGCTGCCTGCACCTCGATCCAGGGTGACCTGCAGGAGGGCGGCGAGCATTTCTTCGATGAGTAGGCAGGTGTCTTCGGGGCTTTGCAGAGATAGGCCGAATGCCCGTGCGCGTTCGACGAGTTGTGTGTCTTCTTTCAGGAGGGGCCAGGCTGTGTCGTAGGCGAGGGCGAGGCTTTCGATGAGGTAGGGGGTGTCGATGCTGTAGCGGATGGTGCCTTTTCTGCTCAGGGCGGCAACGGGGTCGGTTTCTTCTGCCCAGTCCGGTTGTCCCCATTCCCAGGGTTCTTCTACGCTTTTTGAGGGTCCATAGCGGAACTGGGGGACCGAGGCGAGGTAGAGTTCTTCTGTGGCGTAGCGCAGGAGCATGAGGCCGAGTTTACGGGTGCGTTCTTCGTCGAGGTCGCCTGTGCGGAGGCTGTCTGTGAGTGTGTTGATGCCAGCGTGATAGGCGCGGCACTGGTCGCGGTGATAGGTGGCGGCAAAGAGGTAGATGTGGCCTTCTGCGTCGAAGTAGCCGTATCCGTCGTCTGCATACTCGCCCGAGGTATAGTCTTCTTTTGTGAGGTTGTTGCTGGGATAGATAGAGGCGCAGTTGGGGCATTGCGATTTGAAATCGCAGGGGAGATGGTTGCGTTCCCAGGGATAGAAGCCGCTGTATTTGAAGATGGCGGTTCCGCAGTTTGGACAGCCCTGATGGCAGTTGGCAAAGTGCGCTTTGGGTAGTTCTGCGGGCGGTAGTTGCGACCAGAGGACATGGTCGGGTTGAGATGACCACCAGGCGAGGGTTTCTTCGTTGATTCGTTCTGATTTGGGGTCGTTTTGTAGCGTTTGTCGGGTTTTGGTGGGGTGGTAGTTCTGGCCCAGAGGCCATCGGCGGGGCCATTGCGCGCCGTTGTAGGTGTGGGGCTGGCGCAGGTTGTCCAGGGTGCGGACCTGGATGGTGGCTTCCGCGGTGTTGCCGTTGTGCGTTGCGATGAGGGTGTAGTCGCCTTGCTTTTGGGGGGATCGCAGGTAGTAGTAGCGCGCGGTGTCCCGCTCGCACCATCGGGTGGCGATGGTTTCAAAGTGGTCGGATGTGAGGGTGATGTTGTCGTCGGTGGCTTGCACGGGCAGGCGAACACTGCGGCCGGGAAGGATGACTCTTGGCCGCCAGGGTATGCTGGGCATGACGAGGTCCTTTGGTTGGTCATTGGACAGAGAATTGTGCAAGGCTGTCCATATCGATCTCGTGTCCGTCACGCCTGCATGCTTTAAGCAGGCGTCCAGGATGGGTATGGGGAGCTAATTGGCATTCGTAGATACAATCAGAATATATTGAGAATCGGAATTTATCAAGACCGATTTTGCCTGAAGATGATCCTTAAAACTTGCATTTACAGGTTTTTTTGCTTAAATCATTGTGTTACCCAGCTCTAAGAAGTCGGCGATTATAGCATAGAAGGATTTGAAGAAAACAACGCCAAAGAGGACTGAAAAATGGCCAAGATAGAAGGCGTGAGAATCAAAAATTTCAAGGTGCTCAAGGATGTTACGCTGGGTCCCCTGAACCAACCGGATAGCCAGCCGCTTACCCCTATGACAGTGGTGATCGGCAAAAATGGCGTGGGAAAAAGTGCTCTATTCGATGCGTTTGGATTTCTTGCGGATGCGCTTAAGTTCGGCGTTGAGGAGGCTTGCGATGCACGAGGACGCGGTGGGTTCGAGAAGTTGCGGACGCAGGGACAAACAGGTCCTATCGAGTTCGAGGTGTATTATAGAGAACATGAAAACGCTTGGCCTATTAACTACGAAATATCCATTGGAGCAGACAGGTTCGGGCGTCCTGGTGTGTTGCGAGAACGAATGCGAGAGGACCAGAGAAATGCCCAATCACTTTTTTTTCTTTATCTTATGGCAGGCTATGGCCTTGTGTGGAAGGGAAGTGAGGCAGTTGGTCAAGTTGATGAAACAGCAGAAGGTTTCGATTTTTCCGAGTTTTTTTTCGCAGGGAGGATGGCTAAAGATGTCGAACTGATCTGATTGGAAGAACGGCGACGGATGGGTATTGCTGCGG